>JAYVTJ010001021.1:0-2602 GCA_043774415.1 Fimbriiglobus sp.
GGGGTGGGCACTTCCCCGCTGGACCCGGGTCGTGGGTCTATTGTTCGAGTCGCAAAAAACTTCGGCTTGCAAACGAACTGCGCGGGGGGGTAAGCTCTACATTCGACTCGAAAACGGGGCAGGATGCCCTTTCCAATTTCGGCACCACGGAGGGTATTCCCAGATGGCCGCACGCACGCTCCCGACTCCGCCGCCCCGTCCCATCATCGGCATCAACACCGATTACTACGCCCCCAAAAACGGCCCGGCCTTCAGCAAACTGAACGCCTCGTACTTCGAAGCCGTGCTCAACGGGGGCGGTCTGCCGTTGCTGATCCCGCCGTTCCAAAAAGAAAACTACGCCGAGATCGAAACCCTCCTCGACCTCTGCTCGGGCGTCATCCTGTCCGGCGGCCTCGACCTCGACCCGCGCCGCAACGGCATGCAGATCACGAACGCCGTCCAGCCGATGGTGGCCCGCCGCGAAGAGTGCGACCGCCACGTTCTGAGCCAGATCGTCGAGCGCAAGTTGCCCCTGCTCGCCATCGGCGTCGGGATGCAACTGCTCAACATCCACTTCGGCGGGACGCTCTTCCTCCACCTCCCGGCCGACAATCCGAAGGCCCTGCCGCACTTCGATCCGTCGGGCGGGCCGCACCGGCACATGGTCACGGTCGAACCGCGGACGACGCTCGAAGACATCTTCGGCGCCCCCGAACTCCGCGTGAACAGCACCCACCACCAAGGCGTGAATCAGATCGGCAAGCAACTGCGGGTCGCGGCAAAATCGGCCGACGGCGTGATCGAAGCCATCGAAACGACCGACGAGGAATGGTTCTGCATCGGCCTGCAGTGGCACCCCGAGTGCGACACGGCCTCGGCCCTCGACCGGCAGTTGTTCGACTGCTTCGTGCAGTCGGCCGGCCGCTTCGCCGAGGAGTTGGAACCGGCGCTGGTGTGAAGTGCAGACGTGCGCAACTCCGAAACCGGTTCGTGATAGAATGCCGAGGAGTAAACTGTTTTCGAGGTGAGCCATGTCGGAATCGACCCGCGAGGATCTGCTGAACGGCTTCCGCGCGCTGCGACCGAATTGGGATGGCTACGGCGCCGATGCGATCGTGCCGTCGGCCATCGATCTCGCGCGGGAATTGGTTTCGCTCATGGAATCGCTGCTGGCCGAGGAAGCCCGCGCCAGCCTGACTCTGATTCCCGTGCGCCACGGCGGCGTCCAGATCGAATGGACTGACGGCGATGGGGATCACGAACTGGGCGTCGAACCGGATGGCTCGCTAGAGTTCTTGCATATCGACAGATCGACCGGCGCGATGGTCGAACGGAAGTACCCTTCCGCCGGGCAAGCCGTTCATCCGGGCGTGCTTAAGGAATTGAAGGCGACGAACGAATCTGCCATTTCTGTCTTGCGGCGTTGAGCGAGGCCCCGGGTTGGTCGTTTTCGTGTGCAACACAATGACGGCGAAAACAAAGTAGTGTCCTACCTGTAGGACACTACTTCTCTCGATCTCATTTACCCACTTCATGATTGTTCCCGACTCCGGAATACTGACGGTGTACCTCCATCGCCGCCGGAGACTTCCATGCCCGACGAACCGCAACCAGCTCTGGCCTCTCAGAAAAGCTTTTGCAAGCCGTTCGAGCGAAGACTGCATCGACTTCCCCGGCCCGATCAACGATTCTGCGAATTCTCAGCTTTCCTCTCCGCGAGCCTACCGCTCGGGCAACATCCGCGGCCACACTCGGTGGATTGCCACCAAGCATGCGGAGATTTCCAATGACTCCCGAGCAAATCGACGCTTCCGAAATCGTCCTTCGGCACATTCCGGGTGGGACAACTTTCCAAGCGCCAGGGCCGCGCATCACGAGTGGCAATTTCGCCCTGCGAGAAGGTGAAACTGGCGTTTCCGTCAGTCGCGCCGAATTGACGACAACAGATGCACTCATCGACCGGATCGGAAATCGGAGCAGCGGTTCCCGCACTGCTGCTGCGACAGTCGAAGCCCTCCGTGCAATTGGCTTCGATGTCGTGCCGGTTCCGCTCCCCGAAGATCCCGGCCACGCCGAAATCCGCGAAGTCACCGCACTCTTTTCGAGTCGAGCCGATCGCCGACGATTGACCGATCTGTTCGAGTTCACGAGTTGAAGTCGTACTGCCGACACTTTCCGCTCCGCGCGGGGTTGAATGGGCTAGCCCTCCCGTGTCCCCTAGCGGAAAATCCCTCTCATGCTGCGCTCGCTCCCCTTCATTCTCGCCTTCACCGGCGTCGCCTCCGCCGCAGATTTCAAACCCGAACCCGGCTACGTCCTCCTGTTCAACGGCACCGATCTCACCGGTTGGCAAGTCGCCCCGACGAAGGACAAAAACAAACCGTGTGAGAGTCTCTCCGGCAAGAAGGAAACGCCGACCAAGCGCTTCACCGTCAAAGACGAAACCATCGTGATCGACCCCAAAGTGAAGGGGGACATCACGCTATTCACCGAGAAGACTTTTGCGAAGGACGCTCACATCAAGTTCGATTTCAAGCCGGGCAAGGGGTGTAATCTCTCCCCCGCGTCGTTTACGCGGCGATTCCCATCGATTCTCGGCAGATTCGGTCGGATCGCCCGT
>JAYVTJ010001022.1:0-1522 GCA_043774415.1 Fimbriiglobus sp.
CACTCCGCTTCTCGATTCTGCTTGTTTTCACTCTGCATTCCGAACTCCGCACTCCGAACTTCCCCAGATGCCTCTGCAAGAAGCTTTCCCCGAGTTCACCAAGCGCCGCGAGCCGCTCGCGCAGTACACCCACCTGCGCATCGGCGGTCCGGCCGAGTGCCTCGTCCAACCGCGCACGACCGACGAACTCAAAGCCGTCCTGCGCTTCTGCAAGACCAAGTCGATCCCGCTGCGCATGCTCGGCGGAGGCTACAACCTGCTCGTGAAGGACGACCCCATCCCCGGCGCCGTGCTGCGACTCACCGGCCCGGAATTCTCGACGATGGAAACGCTCGGCAAGACCATCCGCGCCGCCGGCGGGGCCGCGCTCTTCGACCTCATCGCCCACTCGGTGCGGGCCGGCCTCGGCGGACTCGAAACGCTCGTCGGCATCCGCGGCACCGTTGGCGGCAGCGTCCGCTGCAACGTCGGCGACCGCAGCGGCGAAATCGGCTCGTCCGTCCGCCGCGTCGCCGTGCTCAACCACGACGCTTCGGAAGTCATCCGCACCCGCGACGAACTCACCTTCGGCGACCACCGCTCCGACATCGACGAACCGGTGATCGTCTGGGTCGAATTCGAACTGACGCCCGAGAAACCCGAAGCGCTGCTCAAGCGCATGCGGCGGGCGTGGATCATCCGCAAGGCCGCCGAACCGCTGAGCTTCCAGGCCGGCGTCCGCCTCTTCCGCGATCCCGCCGGGCAATCGGCCGGGGCGCTCATCGAGCGCGCCGGACTCGCCAAGTTCCGCGTCGGCAGCGCCGAGATCAGCGACCGCAACGGCAACTACGCCATCGCCCATCCCGGCACCACCGCCCGCGATCTGCTGAAGCTGATCGAGCATGTGCGCAACAAGGTGAAGGATTCGTCCGGCGTGCTGCTCGATCAGGAACTCAACGTCTGGTGAACGGGGCCACGCATGGCCAAAGCCAAACCGAAGAAGCCGATCTCGACAGCAATCCGCAAATCGGGCGTGAGTTGGCACCTTGCCAAGACAGCCGCGAAGGCGCTGCTCGCACTCGGACTCGCCTTCGGCCTCCTCGTCGGCCTGAGCCACCTCGGCGACCGCGCGGCCACGGAAGTAGTGCCCCATCCGCGCTACACCGTCGCCTTCGCCGACATCGAAACGGAGGCGCCGCCGGGGCGGGATCGCAAAACCTTCCTCACCGAAGTCCGCTTCCTCGGCGACCTGCCCGAAACGCTCCAATCCGTCGATCGGCATCTCGCCGAACATCTGAAGGCCGCGTTCCGCAAGCACCCGTGGGTCCTCGATGTCGGCGACGTGTCTGTCGCGCCGCCGGGGATCATCCGCGCCGACGTGAAGTTCCGCGAACCGGCGCTCGCCGTGAAGATCGGAACCGGGAGCGAAGTCCGCGTCCTCGACCGCACCGCGATTCTCCTCCCCGCCGATGCCGCGAGTGCCAAGCTCCCCGTCCTGATGAATCGGCTCGTCCCCGTCGGCACCGCGGCCGGTCAGAAATGG
>JAYVTJ010001023.1:0-15176 GCA_043774415.1 Fimbriiglobus sp.
ATCCTCGTCGATCTTCGTGATCATCACGTCGGTCGTCAGCATCAGCCCGGCGATGCTGGCCGCGTTCGTCAGCGCCGACTTCGTCACCACGAACGGATCCAAGATCCCGGCCTTGATCATGTCGACGTACTCGCCCGTGTTGGCGTTGTAGCCGATGTTCGGGTTCTTCTCGCCACGGGTCATCACTTCGTCGGCGATGACGGCGCCGTCTTCGCCGCAGTTCTCGGCGATGGTGCGGATCGGCTTCACAAGTGCGCGGGCCACGAGTTCGGCCCCGATCTTCTCGTCGCCCTTGAGCTTCTCGGCGAGCGCTTCGATGATCGGGATGCACCGCAGGAGCGCCGTGCCGCCGCCGGCGACGATGCCCTTGTCCACGGCCGCGCGGGTCGCGTGCAGCGCGTCTTCGATGCGGCCCTTCGTCTGCTTCATCTCGGCTTCCGTCGCCGCGCCGACCTTGATGATCGCCACGCCGCCGACGAGCTTCGCGAGCCGCTCGGTGAACTTCTCCTTGTCGTAGCTGCTCTCCGTCTGATCCATCTGCGTGCGGATCTGCTGCACCCGGGCTTCGACGGCCTGGGTGCGTTCCTTGTCCTGCGTCTCGCAGATGAGCGTCGTGTTCTCCTTCTCGACCGACACCTGATCGGCTTCGCCGAGGTGTTCGAGTTCCACGTTCTCGAGCTTGATGCCGAGGTCGTCGCTGATGAACGTGCCGCCGGTGAGCACGGCGATGTCGCCGAGCATGGCCTTGCGGCGATCGCCGAAGCCGGGGGCCTTCACGGCGCAGACTTCGATGAGGCCGCGGAGCTTGTTGACGACGAGCATCTGGAGCGCTTCCGCTTCCACATCTTCGGCGATGATGAGCAGCGGCCGCCGCGTGCCGGCGATCTTCTCGAGCAGCGGCAGGAACTCGCGGACGTTGCTGAGCTTCTTCTCGTAAATCAGGATGTAGGGCTTCTCGGCTTCCCACTTCATGTCGGGCGTGTTGACCACGAAGTAGGGCGAAACGTAGCCCTTGTCGAACTGCATCCCCTCGACGAATTCGAGCTGCGTCTCGGAGGTCTTGCCCTCTTCGATCGTGATGACGCCGTCCTTGCCGACCTTGTCGAAGGCGTCGGCCATGAGCGCGCCGATCTTCGGATCGTTGTTCGCCGAGATCGACGCGACCTGCGCCATCTCTTCCTTCTTCGACAGCTTCTTGGTCAGCGTGTTCTCGAGGTATTCGACGGCCTTATCGACGGCCTTTTCGATCCCCTTCTTCACGCCCATCGGGTTGGCCCCGGCGGTGATGTTCCGCAGGCCTTCCTGATAGATGGCGAGCGCCAGCACCGTGGCGGTGGTCGTGCCGTCGCCGGCGGTATCGGAGGTCTTTTGGGCGACCGCGTTCACGAGCTTGGCGCCCATGTTCTCGAACGGGTCGGCGAGTTCGATTTCTTTGGAAACGGTGACGCCGTCTTTGGTGACGGTCGGGCCGCCGAAGGATTTGTCGATGATGACGTTCCGGCCGGTCGGCCCGAGCGTGATGCCGACGGCCTTGGCGAGCTTCTCGGCCCCGGCCAGGAGCTTGCGGCGGGCGTCGTCGGTGTAGAGGAGTTGCTTGGCCATTGGGATGAATACTCCAGAAGAAGATATTCACCGCAGAGAAGGAAGAGATCGCAGAGAAGGAATCGGAATGGATCCAATTTCAATTGTTTCTCTCTGCGTCCTCTTCTTTCTCTGCGGTGAAATGTATTGTTGGGTTTACTTCGCCAGTTTCGCGAGCACATCGCTCTCGCGCATGATCTTGTATTCGGTGCCGTTGACTTCGACATCGCTGCCGCTGTACTTGCCGTACATCACGGTGTCGCCGATCTTCACGTCGAGCATCACGCGGGTGCCGCTCTCGAGGAGCTTGCCCGGCCCGACGGCGATGACCTTGCCCTGCTGGGGCTTCTGCTTCGCCGTGTCCGGCAGCAGGATGCCGCCGGCGGTCTTGTCTTCGGCGCTGTTGGCCTCGACGACGATGCGGTCGTCGAGCGGCTTGAGGGTCAGGGCGGCGGGCTTGGATTCTTTGGCCATGTCTTCGCTCAGGGGTTGGAGATTTCGGATTTCGGATTTGGGATTGCGGATTTTAAGAGTCGATCAAAGAGTGTGAATGCAGGTTTGGGATCGCCGAGTTCAATTCCGAAATCCGCAATCCCAAATCCGCGATTCCAGCTACATCATCCCGCCCATGCCACCCATTCCTCCCATGCCGCCGCCCATGCCACCCATTCCGCCGCCGCCGTGGTCGTGATCGTGGTGATCGCCGCCGGCGCCCTTCGGTTCGGGGATGTCGGCGACGATGCCTTCGGTGGTGAGGAGCAGACAGGCCACGCTCGCCCCGTTCTGGAGCGCGCTGCGGGTGACCTTGACCGGATCGACGATCCCGGCCTTGCGCATGTCTTCGTATTCGTCGGTGTCGGCGTTGTAGCCGAAGTTCTTTTCCTTGCTCTTTGCGATGTTCGCCACCACCACGGTGCCGTCCTTGCCCGCGTTTTCGGCGATCATCCGGCAGGGCATTTCGAGCGCCTTGTAGAGCACCCGCACGCCGAGGGCTTCGTCGGTGCCGGCGAGCTTGAGCTTGTCGAGCACCTTGCGGGCCTGGAGCAGGGCGACCCCGCCGCCGGCCACGATGCCCTCTTCGATGGCGGCCTTCGTCGCGGCGTGGGCGTCTTCGTACAGCGCCTTGCGCTCCTTCATCTCGGTCTCGGTGTCCCCGCCGACTTTGATGACGGCGACGCCGCCGGCGAGCTTCGCGAGGCGCTCCTGGAGCTTCTCGCGGTCGTACTCGCTCTCGGTCTTGCCGATCTCCTTGCGGATCAGCTCGGCCCGGCCTTCCACGGCCTTCTTGTCACCCTTGCCTTCGGTGACGGTCGTGTTCTCGGCGTCGATGCGGATGCGCTTGCAGCGGCCGAGGTCTTCGAGCTTGATGTTCTCGAGTTCGACGCCGAGGTCCTTGAAGATCGCGGTGCCGCCCGTGAGCACGGCGATGTCTTCGAGCATGGCCTTGCGGCGGTCGCCGTAGCCGGGGGCCTTGACGGCGCAGACGGTCAGCACGCCCTTGAGCTTGTTGAGCACGAGGGTCGCGAGCGCTTCGCCTTCGAGGTCTTCGGCGATGATGACGAGCGGGGCCTTCTGTTTGTTGGCCACCAATTCGAGCAGCGGGATGAGCTGCTTCACGCTCGAAATCTTATCTTCGAAAATCAGGATGTACGGGTTGTCGAACTCGCACGTCACCGATTCTTGATTGTTGACGAAGTGCGGCGAGAGGTAGCCGCGGTCGAACTGCATCCCCTGGACGACGACGACTTCGGTGTCCGGGGTTTTGCCTTCTTCGATGGTGATGACACCGTTGCTGGCGCCGACCTTCTTCATCGCCTCGGCGAGCTTCGCGCCGATCTCTTTGTTGTTGTTCCCGGAGATCGTGGCGACTTCGGTGATCGCCTTGTTGTCTTTCGGGTCGATCGGGTCGGCGAGCTTGTGCAGCTCTTCGACGACCTTCTCGACGGCAATTTGGATGCCGCGGACGAGGGCCATCGGATCGCCCCCGGAGGCGACGGCCTTCAGCCCTTCGCGGAAGATGAACTCGGCGAGCACGGTCGCGGTCGTGGTGCCGTCGCCGGCGATGTCGGAAGTCTTCGAGGCCGCTTCCTTCACCAGTTGGGCGCCCATGTTTTCGAACGGGTCGGCCAGGTCGATATCTTCGGCGACGGTGACGCCGTCCTTCGTAATGTTCGGCGCGCCCCAACCCTTGTCGAGGATCACGTTGCGGCCGCGCGGCCCGAGGGTGCTGCGGACGGCCTTGGCGAGCTTGGAGGCCCCGGCGAGGAGCTTCTGACGGGCGTCATCGGCGAAGACGAGTTGTTTGGAGGCCATGGGGGAACCGACTCCGGAGGAAGCAGACCAGTAACGGGTGGGGCTGTCGCAAGCAACCGCTGTGCCGCCAACGGCCTGCGGCGCAAGCCGTGGAATCGCTGGACTTTGGAACGGGACTTGCGCAGGGCGCGCGGTCGCCGGTGCCGGAATGGCAGGGATTCGGCGGGGGTGCGGGCGGTGATTCTGGCAGGAACGGCTTGGCGTCGGTCGGAGGAAGCCGGTAGAATTCGCTCAGCTGAGGAGGACGCAATCATGACCGCGACGACATCGACCGAATCGATACCCGCTGCACCCGAACTGGAGTTGTCGGAGGGGGTGAAGCGCATCATCAACCGGATGCCGGAGCAGAAGCTCGCCGACCGCGAGGCCGCGATGAAGTACGTCAAAAAGGGTCGGCCACTGCCGCCGGGCAAAACGCTCGACGATGTGATGTGAGCATGGGCACCGGGGAGGGCTTGTGGGCGATCTCGATCTATAGTATCCCAACTCTGCGATTGAACGATGCGCAACAACGGGCTCGGATCATGCTGAATCGACAGCGGATCTTGGTGGAATTGCTCCGCTCCGCGGGCCGGCCGCTGCGTCGAATCGAACTGGTCAAATGGGCGTTCGTCCTGCGGCACGAGACGCCTTCCGGCGGCGGGAATGCCTTCTACGAGTTTCTTCCCTTCAAGCAGGGTCCGTACTCCTTCAATTTGAAACACGAGATCGATAGCCTCGTTCGCACGGGATCGGTATCCGCCGATGACGATCACTGGGCAGCGCTGGAGAAGGTTTCAATCTCCGATCGTGAGGCCCGCGATGTGGCGAAGATCGCGGGCCGATTCCGGGGACTCGAGACCGATGTTCTTTTGAAGTACATTTACACGGAGCATCCCGAATACACCGTCAACAGCGAACTCGAGCGCCGAGCTGAACGGCCCGTCGCCGAACCCGCTATTTTCACCGCAGGTTACGAAGGCCTTCAAGTCGATGCGTTTCTCAATCGGCTCATCCGGGCCGGCATCCGACGGCTTGTTGATGTTCGGCACAATCCGATCGCGAGGCGGTATGGCTTTCACAAAAGCACCCTGTGCGACCTCTCCTCCCGGGTCGGCATCGAGTATGTGCACATCCCCGAATTGGGAATCCCATCGGCCGACCGAGCGGGGTTGGATGTGTCGGTGTCCCGCTCCGACTTGTTCGCTCGGTACGAGCGGGATCGCTTGCCAAAGCAAGAATCGGTCGTGGCCTCACTGGCCGAGTCGATGCACGACAAGCCGAGTGTCCTCGTCTGCATGGAAGCCGCGCCTTGCGAATGCCACCGAAGCCGACTGGCCGAGCGATTGGCGGATCGGACGGGATTGCCGGTGATCCACCTCGATCATGATTGCTGATCGTCTTCCACCGGATCGAAAAGTGTCGGCGATGTGTCGATCTCATCCGCTTCGAACGTCTTGATCACGAGCCAGTTGTTGCGGTGGTTCAACATGTTGCCGGTGACCAAGTACAGGTCCTTGGTCGAGCGATATCCGGCCGCACCCCAAAGAGCCTCCGGCTTATCCTTGTATTTGTCTTGAGCGAGGAGCATGTAGGCGCCCCACTCCCGAATCTGGAGTTTGTGCTCGCCTTCAGCATCGGCAAAGTGGATGTAGGGCGCATATTCGACCTTCGCAATCAGTCGCACTTGGTGTGAGAAGTGGGCTTGGTCATCGAGATCGTCGAAGAGGCTTACGACGGATTCCGACTTCTCGGGCGCTCCGCGCGGAACCATTACTCCCCGCCAGTTTCCGGACGAAACGCGGATGACACCGATCGACATTTTGCAGTCGTTGAGTGCGCGAATGGAAGGGACAACCCGCTTGTCGAGCCATTCGAGGAGTGCGTTCTTTTTCGTTTCGGGTGCGAGTTTCCACGGCGTCTGCGTCGGCTGCTTTTCATCCGAAACTCGCCAGGATTCGGAACGCGAATCTTGCGGATTGCGCTGAAGGTCGAGAACGTACCTGTGGCGGGCCCGGAAACCATTGGAATCGGCATCGCCGCCTACGGGCACGAGAAGCGGATAGACCCGCAGGAATTGATTGTTCTCGGCCGAGTAGCCGGCCATGCAGACCTTCTGCCCATATTTTCGGGAGTCCTCGGGCACCGTCCGCCCGAGGACCACGAAATCTTCGACGTGCATCGTATTCACGATGGCCTCTCCAATTTTCCAGTGTCACGCCGGGCGAGGCGGAAAACCTCTTGGAGTATGCCGTCGGGGAAGCTGTAGACCTTCTTGGAAACCGCTTTGCGCTTCTTCGGGATGAGCGTCCAGCCGTGCGGCTTCGCGGTCGTGGCGAGCAGATTGGAGAAGGCGGTTTCGGTGGCCCCTTCGTGAGTGGCCTCGTGGTCGGCATAGCGCTGCAGCGCGGCGAGGTAGTCGCGGATCGGTGCGGACTCGGCTTTGATTTTCGTCGCCATGCCGGGGAGTATACCTCTGTCCGAACGAAATGACACCGGAGTTGAGCCGCAACGCAGAGCGGCATCGTTGATTCCGATGGTTCCAATGGTTCTGCTGGTTCCGATTCGTCCAAACAGGGGTGGCAATCTCGTCGGAACCATCCGTCGCCCCATCCCGCCGCGGCGCGGTATAATCCCCCTTCCCCGCACGAACCCGATATCCGGAGGCTGAACCCGTGCCCAGTCCCCTCCCCGGAATGGATCCGTTCCTGGAAGATCCCGCCCGCTTCGCCCTCTTCCGCAAGAGCCTCGTCGCGTCGCTCTACCAATTGCTCCTGCCGGGCCTCGTGGACCGCTACCGCGCCCGCGTGCTGTCGCGCACTTACGAATCGGAACTCGTGCTGTTCACCTCCGTGCAGAAATTCCAGCACGACGAGGAGTTCCTCGAAATCCGCAGCCGGACGGACGGGCGATTGGTCACCCTCGTCGATGTCGTGAGCCTCGGCAACCGCACGACGGCGGCCGGCCGCGATGCCTACTTGGCCACGCGTTCCGTGGCGCGCTCCGAGAAGGCGAGCATCCTCGAACTCGATCTCGTCACGCAGGGCAAACCCCCGGTCGCGTTCAACCGCACGGAGCTGCCGCCGCACCACTACCTCGCGGTCGTGTCGCGCGCCGGCAACGCGACCACGCACGAGTGCTTCCCGGCGAATCTGCGGCGGCGGCTGCCGAAGATCCGCATGCCCCTCGCGGCCGACGACCGCGATACGGTGATCGACTTGCAGGTGGTCTTCGCGCGGGCCTACGAACTCAGCGGCGTCGAGTGCCAGATCGACTACGCCGCGCCGCTCCCGGCGGACGTGGTGCTCGCGGTCGAAGACCGCGAGTGGGCCGAAGCGCTCGGCCGCATCCACACCGCCTGCTGAAATTCGGTCGCCCCGCATCTCCCCCGCATCGGATCGGTTCCATGTCTCTGCCCGGCTCCGCGTTCCTCGCCCGCTTGCTCGAAAGCGACGTTCTGCCCGCCGGGGCGTGGGACGCGCTGCCCGCGTCCGACCGGGATGAACTCGAGCGCGAATCGGACACCGCGAAGCAACTGAGACTCTTCGTCGCGCGGCGGCTGCTCACGCCCTTCCAAGCCGCGCACCTCGGCGGCACCGGCTCGCCGGCGGGATTGGTGCTCGGCAACTACCGGCTGCGCGAAACCCTCGGGCCGAAAGGTCTGTATCGCGCCGAGCACCGGCGCTTGAAGTTCGAAGCGTCGGTGCAGGTCTACGGGACCGCGCCGTCGGCGGAGGCGCTGAGTCGGTTCTTCGACGAGATCCACGTCCTGATCGCGTTCCGGCATCCGGGCCTCGTCCGGGCGATCGATGCCGGGGAGCAGCCGGGGGCGGCGTCCGACGGCGGCGCGGCTCCGTACGTCGCGCTGGAACGACTGGCCGGGCAGACGCTCGGCGAATGGGTGCGCGAGCGCGGGCCGATGCCGGTGGAGCGCGCGGTCCGGATGGCGCACCAAATGGCGGATGCCCTCGCGGAAGCGCACGGGCACGGTATCTTCCACCGGCGGCTGGACCCGGAGGCGATCTTCCTCGGCCCGGAGGGCTTGGCGAAGGTCGCGGGTTTCGGAGCGTCGTGGCTGGTGCCGGCGGATCGCGCCACGGCGGGATACCGCGCCCCCGAAGTGGCCGAGGAACCGCACCGATCCGACCCGCGCGGCGATGTTTTCTCACTCGCAGCGATCCTGCTCTTCGCACTCACCGGGCGGGCGCCGTTCACGCCGTTCGGCACGCGCCGCGCGGAGAGTATCCCCGACGACCTGACGGCCCTCATCAACCGGATGACCGATCCGGATCCGGCCGCGCGCATCTCTTCCGCCTCGGCGGCGCTGCGGGCGCTCGCGCCGTTTCTGAGCGGGCAGATCCGAGTCCTGCCGAGCGCGGATGTCGGCCCAACCGCGGCCGCGATCGCGCCAAAATCGACGTCGGTGCTGCTCGTGGACGACGAGTTCCACATCCGCCAAATCGTCCGGCTCGCGCTCGCCAAGTTCGACCTCGAGATCGTCGAAGCGGACAACGGCGAGGACGCCCTGAAGCTCCTCGCCGAAGGCCGCTTCGACCTCGTGCTGCTCGATTTGGATCTGCCGAAGCTCTCGGGCGCGGAGGTGCTGCGCCGCATCTGCGCCGATCCGGCTACGCCGCACTTGAAAGTGATCGTGCTCTCGGGCCAAGGCGATGCCGACCACCTAAGCGGGACGATCTCCACCGGGGCCGACGACTTCCTCGCGAAGCCGTTCAGCGTGGTGCAGCTCCGCGCCCGCGTGACCTTTGCCCTCCGGCTGAAGGAGGCCCAGGATCACGCCGACCTGCTCGCGCGGCGGCTGGCCGCGAGCCACGCCGAACTCGAACTGGCGTTCAACGCCCGCGGCGGCGAACTCGTCCACGCGCGGGGGGCGCTCGTGCTCGCGCTCGCCAAGCTCGTGGAGCAGCGCAGCAGCGAGACCGGCCCGCACCTGCTCCGCCTCCAGCGGTACACCCGCATCCTCGGCGAAGCGGCCGCGGCGACCCCGGCCTTCGCGGCGCGGCTGTCACCCGAGCTGATCCAAACCATCCAGCAGGCGGCGCCGCTCCACGACATCGGCAAGGTGGCGGTGCCCGATCACATTTTGAACAAGCCGGGCGCGCTGACGCACGAGGAGCGCCTGCAAATCCAATCGCACGCCGCGGCCGGGGCCGACACGCTCTCCTTCGTGACCGAGCGGTTCCCGTTCGCGTCGGGCTTCTTCGGCACCGCCATCGAGATCGCCCGGCACCACCACGAGAAGTGGGACGGCACCGGCTATCCGAGCGGCCTCTCGGGCGAAGCGATCCCACTCTCGGCGCGCTTGGTCGCTGTCGGCGACGTTTACGATGCGCTGCGGTCGCGGCGCATTTACAAAGCGGGCGAGGACCACGACGGCGCGGTGCGCCGGATGCTCGACATGCCCGGCCACTTCGACCCGCGGCTGCTCGAACTCTTCGCCCGCATCGCCGAGCAGTTCCGGGAGGCGTTCGACGACTTCGGGGATTGTAAAAGGGAAACTGTTCAACCGACTCTCTTGTTAGTCCGACGCGCCAGCGAGGAAGTATCGCTTCCTCGCTGACGCGTCGAACTAACAAGAGAGCCTCCCGCTCTTACGCCTTCTCCACCAGCATGTCCCAGCCTTTGCGGAACTCCGTCTTGATGTACTGCATCGCTTTGTCGTTGCCGGTCACTTCGAACTTCGGGCCGTCCCAGGTGAAGCCGCCGCCGGCGCGGACGGCCGCATTCCCGAGCAGGAAGTTCTCCGTCAGCAGCGATGCGTAATCGAAGTTGCTGTAGCACGCCTCCGACTTTCCGGCTTTGATCGCTTCGACCCACTCCTTCTTCTGGTTGGCGTCGTTGTCCCCTTCGAGGATCGGCAGTTTCTCCGGCTTCGTGAGATTCTTCCCCTTGCCGAGTTCGTCCGGCGTGATGCGGATGACCGCGCCGTAATCGTTCGGGCTGAAGAGGATGCCCTTGCTGCCGACGAGGATGGAGCCGCTGCCCGAGAGCGCTTCGCCCTTCTTCAGCACCTTCTCGAGCAGCTCCAGCGGCGGGGTCACTTTCTTGCCGTCCTTCTTCCCCTCGTACCAGTGGAACGTGACGGCCGGCAGGTCGCCGCGGGCGCCGTGCTCGAAGGTCATGTGCGCCCACGCGGGACAAGTTTCCGAATTGACTTCCTCCGAGACGGCGCTGACCTTCGACGGATGCTTCAGCTTGAGCGCGCGGAAGGCCATGTTCGCGGTGTGGCAGGCCATGTCGCCGACGGCGCCGGCGCCGAAGTCCCACCAGCCGCGCCAGTCGTGCGGCGTGTAGACCTTCGAGTAGGGCCGCATCGGCGACGGACCGACGAAGCAGTCCCAGTCGATGTTCGCCGGGATCGGCATCTCCTTCGCCCGCGCCACCAGATCGGGCGACTGCTTCCAGAACTCGCGCGGCCGGTCGGTCCACGCATGCACTTCCTTCACGTCGCCGATCAGGCCCTCCTGCACGACTTCCACGGCTCGGCGCAGGCCGGGGTGCGACGACCCCTGGTTGCCCATCTGGGTGCAGACCTTGTACTTCCTCGCCGTCTCCGCCATCACGCGGGCTTCGAACACCGTGCGCGTCAGCGGCTTCTGCGTGTAGACGTGCTTGCCGAGACGCATGCCGAGCACGCTGGCGAGGGCGTGCGAATGATCGGCCGTGCTGCAAGTGAAAGCGTCGAGGGCCTTCACGATTTCCTTGTCGTCGAAGAGCTTGCGGTAGTCGCTGAAGGTCTTCGCCTTCGGCCACTGCTTGATGGCCCAGCCGAGGCCGCGCTCGGAGGAGTCGATGTCGCAGAGGGCGATGACGTCGCCGTGCGCGCCGGCGTGGGTGATGTCGCTGTGGCCCTTGCCGCCGACGCCGATGCCGGCGAAGTGGAGGCGCTCGTTCGACCCCGCCGCTTTGATAACGGAGCCGGCGGGGCCGGTGAAGAAGTAGCCGAGGCCCGCGGCGGCGCTCAGTTGGAAGGCCTGCCGACGGTGGAGATGCTTGGACATGGAGAGTGTTCCCGGATGTGGGGGAGGAAGAACCCGAGCGGTGGGCGTAAGCCCTCCGTGGAAGTGGAACTCGTCGAAGTTCGCAACCACGGAGGGCTCACGCCCACCGCTCGGAAAGAATCGCGCTCACGCCTTTTCGCCGATGAGATCCCAGCCCTTGCGGTACTCGGTCTTGATGTACTGCATGGCCTTCTCGTTGTCGGTGACCTTGAACTTCGGGCCGTCCCAGATGACCGGCTTGCCACTGCGGATGGCCACGTTCCCGAGGAGGAACGCTTCCGTCAGCATCGCGGAGTAGTCGAAGTTCGAGAGGGCCAGCGTCGGCTTGTTCGCCTTGATCGCCTCGACCCATTCCTTCTTCTGGCCGCCGTCGCCGCCGTTATTCGACGGCAGCGTTTCCGGCTTCGTGGTGTTCTTCCCTTCGGTCAGCTCGCCCGGCGTGATGAGGATCTTGGCGCCGTAGTCGTCCGGGCTGTACAGGATGCCCTTCTCGCCGACGAGGATCGAGCCGCTGTCCACGAGCTTGCCGCCCGCCTTCACGACCTTTTCGATCAGCTCCGGCGGCGGCAGCACCTTCTTGCCGTCGCGCTTGCCCTCGTACCAGTGGAGCGTGACGGCGTCCATCTTCTCGCGTTTGG
Source organism: Fimbriiglobus sp. (assembly GCA_043774415.1). Lineage (GTDB taxonomy): Bacteria > Planctomycetota > Planctomycetia > Gemmatales > Gemmataceae > JALHQU01. The sequence goes on from JAYVTJ010001023.1 coordinate 11,531, forward strand.
GGAACTCCATCGTCACATGCGCCCAGCTCGGGCAGGTCTCGTCGTTCACGTCGCCCGCTTCGGCGCTCACCTTGGTCGGGTGGCCGAGCTTGAGCGCCATGAAGGCCATGTTGGCGGTGTGGCAGGCCATGTCGCCGATGGCGCCGGTGCCGAAGGCCCAGAAGCCGCGCCAGGCGAACGGGTGGTAGCCCTTGTTGTAATCGCGCCCGGGCGAGCCGCCGAGGAACTCGTCCCAGTGGACGCCTTCGGGTTCGTCCTGCTTCGGGAGGCGCTTCATCACGCCGGGGGCCTGCGGCCAGATCGGCCGGTTCGTCCAGACGTGGGCTTCCTTGATCGACCCGATGATGCCGTCCCCGATGAGTTCGACGGCGCGGCGGAGGCCGTCGGCGGCCGTGCCCTGGTTGCCCATCTGGGTGCAGACCTTGTACTTCCGGGCCGTCTCCATCATGGTGCGGGCTTCGAACACCGTGCGCGTCAGCGGCTTCTGCACGTAGACGTGCTTGCCCATGCGCATGAGCGGAACCGCGGCCGAAGCGTGCATGTGGTCCGGTGTGCTGACGGTGACAGCGTCGATGTTCTTCAGCATTTCGGTATCGTCGAACAGCTTGCGCATATCGAAGTAGGTCTTCGCCTTCGGCCACTTCTTGGCGGCGCCGCCGAGGTACTTGTCGCCTTCGTCGATATCGACGAGGGCCACCACGTCCCCGTGCGAGCCGGCCTGTTCGATGTCGCCGCGGCCTTTGCCGCCGACGCCGATGCCGGCGAAGCGGAGCTTGTCGTTCGACCCAGCGGCCTTCACGACGGAGAAGGAGGGGCCGGTGAAGAAGTAGCCGAGACCGGCGACCGCCCCTGTTTGAAGGACTTGCCGACGGTGCAACTGCTTGGCCATGAGAGAGGCTCCTGCGATTCGTGGGGAAGGGGCTGGGGGCGGCGATTCTGTCGCCGGGATGGACAGTTTAGACGGGACGGGCGACCGGAGCAATCAAGAAGGTGCGCGCGTCGCTCTGGGGTCCGGCAAATTTTTCCGGCAATCGGATGCTGAAGTCTTGCGGCCCTGACAGGGCCGTTCTGTCAGCCCAGGTCGGAGGTCGCGCCGCGACCGGAGGCCTGGGACTTCCAGTCACCCCCGGATCACGCCCTGAAAGGGCGGTTCAAAGCATCCGTGAACCGTCCCTACAGGACGGAGACTGTGATCCGGATTCGGTTCCCAGGCCTTCGCCGGCTGCGCCGGCTCCGACCTGGGCTGACCGAACGGCCCTGTCAGGGCCGAAGAGGGTTGGCATGAGTGCCAGAAAGATTTGCCACACCCCTCCTCCATATACCACCTCCATGCAACCGCTCTTCCGATCCGCCGTGCCCGGCTACCCCCGCCGCGAGGGCAAAGTCCGCGACGTGTACGACCTCGGCGGCCGCCTCGCGATCATCGCGTCGGACCGCATCAGCGCCTTCGACTGGGTCATGCCGACGCCGATCCCCGGCAAGGGGGCGCTCCTCACGGCGCTGTCGCAGTTCTGGTTCGACTGGCTGAAGGTGCCGAGCCACCTGATCTCATGCGATGTGGGAACGCTGCCGCCGGAGTTCGGCGCGTTTGCCGGCCGCACGATGATCGTCCGCAAGGCGGAGGTCGTGCCGTTCGAGTGCGTGGCGCGCGGCTACCTCGCGGGGTCGGGCTGGGCCGAGTACCGCCGCAGCGGAACCGTCTGCGGCATCCCGCTGCCCTCCGGATTGCAGCAGTGCGAGAAGCTGCCTGCGCCGATCTTCACCCCCGCGACGAAAGCCGAGAGCGGCCACGATGAGAATGTTTCGTTCGAGGTCATGGCGAGTGCAGTCGGCTCGGAGTTGGCCGACGAACTGCGGACGCGCACACTCGATATCTACAGTTGCGCGGCCGAGTATGCGCGGACGCGCGGGTTGATCCTCGCCGATACGAAGTTCGAATGGGGCAAGCTGCCGAGCGGCGAACTCATCCTGATCGACGAAGTGCTTACGCCGGACAGTTCGCGCTTCTGGCCCGCGGATACTTACCGCCCCGGCAGTTCGCCGCCGTCGTTCGACAAGCAGTTCCTGCGCGACTGGCTCGAAACCACCGGCTGGGACAAAGCGAGCCCGCCGCCGGCGCTGCCGGATGCCGTGGTGGAGCAGACCGCGGCGAAGTATGCCGAAGCGCTGGAGCGCTTGACCGGACGGACCACTGAAATCTGACACCTGTTCCACCACCGCTCGGTTACGGTCCGAACCTTCCCCCGGCGCCATCCTTCTTCCCCCTCGTATAATTCGGGAATCGTCCCTCCCGCGATGCCGGCCCGCCCATGAATCCGCTCGTCCCCGTCGCCGTGATGTACGCCGGTCTCGCCGGGGTCCTGCTCGCGCTCATCGTCTCGACGGCGCAGAACAAGTGGCAGCTCCGCGTCTTCGTCATCCTCGCGCTGCGCTTGGCCATCGGCTGGCACTTCCTCTTCGAGGGCCTGCACAAGATCCATTCGACCTACGTCGGCCCGACCGACACGAACCGCGTCTTCACGAGCGAGCCGTACTTCTCGGTGGCGGAGGGGCCGCTCGGAGAAGCGCTGCGGAAGGAGTACCTCGGCGACCCGGAAGCGACCTACAAGGGGATGGTGACGCAATCGGAGCCGATGACGGCCGAGGAGTTCCGCAAGCTCCCCGTCGAGAAGCAGGCCGACCTCTGCCCGACGAGCGTGGCGAACGATCTGAAAGCCGGCGTCGCCGCGGTGATGGAGCGCGACGCGGAGAAGCTGACGAAGCGCACCGTCGATGCGGGCGACAAAGCCGCCGTCGCGTCGAACGATATCCGGACCGCCGAGATCGACGCCCGCATGAAGGTGCTCGGCAACGAGGGGGAAGCCCTCCGCGCGGCCTACGCCCGCTGGGTCTACGGCATCGACCGCCGCGACGCGAAGCTGCCATCCATCGCCGGAGACCTCCTGCAAAGCGGCCCCGAGCGGCTGCACGCCATCGCGCTGCTCCAAAAGGAACTCGATGAGTTCACCGCCCGGCAGAAGCACCACCTCGGCACCGGCAACGGCCTCGAAATGGCCCACATGAAGAAGGCCCAGACCGATCTGCAAGCGGCGAAGGCCGACCTCGCCAAAGACGCGCAGGCGTTCGTGGTCGAACTGAAGAAGCAGGCCGACGTCGACGTGACGGACGAAGCCAAGGAGAAGCCGATCGCGACGATCGACCGCCTGACGCGCTGGGGTATCACCCTCATCGGCGCCGGACTGCTCATCGGACTCTTCACGCGGGTCTGGTGCGTGGCCGGGGCCGGGTTCCTCGTGATGACTTACCTCTCGCACCCGACGGTGCCGTGGCTGCCGCTGCCGCCGGGCACCGAGGGGAACCCGCTGTTCATCAACAAGAATCTGATCGAAGCGCTGGGTCTGCTCGTGATTTTGGCGCACCCGACCGGCCGCTGGTTGGGGCTGGATGCGCTCGTGCATCGGTTGGTGTTCCCGCGATCCCCGGATCCCGTTTGATCTTTTTCATTCCGCATTCCGAACTCCGCATTCCGCACTTTGGTGAACCATGGCCAACGACTTGACCCCCGAGCAGCGGGCCATCGGCGCGCGGAACTTCGCCCAGGCCGCCGCCGATATCGAACGCGACCGCCAGACCAAAAACCCGAACG
>JAYVTJ010001024.1:0-2112 GCA_043774415.1 Fimbriiglobus sp.
GCGCTCTCGGAGCAGAGCAAGGCCGACCGCAGCGCGTCCGATGCGAAGCTCGCGGCGCTGCAGGCCAACGTCGATCGGCTCGGGCAGCAGCTCGTCGAAGAGCGGGCCGCCAGCGGCAAGCTCTACGCAGCCTACGACGCGAAGCTGAAGGCCGACCGCGAGAACGACAAGAAGGCCGAAGGGCTCCAGCTCGATCTCGACAAAGTCCAGCGCCAGGTCGATCTCCAGGCGATGAACCTCAAGACGATCGAAGCCGATCTCAACGCTCAGGTCATCCTGACCGAGAAGAACAAGAACGAGAAGGAAGCCGCCATCCGCAGTGCCAATTCCGAGAAACAGCGCGCCGATCTGCTCGTTACGAAGCTCCAGGCGAAGGAGGAAGAACTCGCCGCCGCCAAGCAGGGCGGACGGGGTAACATCAATCCGCTCGCGCCGGAGGGCTTTCGCGGCACCATCCGGTCCGTCAGCGGCAGCTTCATCGAGATCACCCCCGGCCTGAATGCGGGGCTGAAAGAAGGCACTCAGCTGACCATCCGCCGGACCATCGGCAACAAGAATTTCATCGGCACGCTGACCATCGGCAAGCAGATCGACCCGGACAAAGCCGTGGGCACGTGGACCCCGCCGTCCTACGTCAAAACGCCGAAGGGCGACGACTTCCCGAAGGTCGGCGACGATGTGATCCCGATGTCATCCCGATGAAAAACTGAGAACACTCCGGGAGGCCCGCGATGGCCAAGAAGAAGAAAACGAAGCCGGTGAAAGCCGCGCGGGATCCGGACGGCGACGGCATTCCGAAGCCCAAGCTGCGGCGCGTCCGCGAGGACGACGAAGCCGAACTGACGGCGCCGAAGAAGCGCAGCGACATCTTCACCGGCCTCGCGGCCCTCTCGCTGCTCGCGCTCATCGGCTCGGCCGTCTTCTTCCATCTGGATCACGAAGAAACGACCCTGAAATCGCTCGCCGCCCCGTCGGTGACCATTCCCTCGGCCGCCGCGGTGATCGATGCGCCGCGCGGCAAATCCAACTGATCGAGGTCCACCGCCATGGCGAAGTCCGCGTTCGCGCCGCCTAAGCCCGTCTACCGCGACGGCGGCTACACCGGCATCCTGTTCTTCACGCTCCTCGCGATGGGGCTGGGCATAGGCCTGCTCGCGTGGGAGTGCAGCGACGACTACGACTGGAACGCCGACGGCTCGGGGGTCGCGCCGGCCCAAACGGTGAAGTCGCTCGTCGATGCCGAGCGGAAGCCGGCACCCCCGCAGCCGGCGGGCCCCGGCCCGATGGTCCCGCCGCCGATGGAACCGTGAGGTGATCGCTCGTAGCGGAAGTCGCCAGACTTCCGGTGCCTTCCGAATGACGGTACGTCGTCGGAACTCTGGCGAGTTCCGCTACGGAATTGATCCTTGCGCAAAACAATCGTCCTCTGGGACATCGACGGCACCCTCATCCGCAGCGGTGGAGCGGGCAAGACCGCGATGGAATCGGCCCTCCGATCGGCCTTCGGCGTCCGCGCGATCTCCGACACCGTGGCCTACAGCGGCCGCACCGATGTGGCCATTGCCCGCGATCTGCTCGCGGCCCACGCCCTGCCGACGACCGACGAAAATCAGTTCCTCCTGCGCGAAGCGTACTTGGGCAATCTCCCCGCTCACCTCGCGGCCTCGGGCGGCGAAATCCTCCCCGGCATCTCCGAACTTCTCAAAGCTCTCGACGGTCGGAGCGATGTCGTGCAGGGCCTGCTCACCGGCAACGTGCGGTACGGCGCGCGGGTGAAGCTCGGCCACTTCGGCCTCTGGGACTACTTCGGCCCCGGCGGCTTCGGCGACCGCTTCACCGACCGCAACGACGTCGCCCGCGAAGCGCTGGCGGCCGTGGAAGCGCACTTGAACGGGAACTTCGATCCGGGCGATGTCTGGGTCGTCGGCGATACGCCGCACGATGTGAGCTGCGGCCGGGCGATCGGCGCGAACGTGCTCGCCGTGGCGACGGGCTGGCACACGCTCGCCGAATTGGAAGCGTGCGCCGCGGATGCGACGCTCGCGGATTTGAGCGAAGTGGGGCGAGTGCTGGAGTTGTTCGGAGTGACACCGTAGGGTGTGGTCGAGTCGG
>JAYVTJ010001025.1:0-3041 GCA_043774415.1 Fimbriiglobus sp.
CTGCGCGGCGTACCCGCCCCCCGTGTTCTACTTGAGCGAAACTGCCGTTCGCGAAGCCGTCCGGACCCGGTTCCAGTTCAACGTCCTCCATCCGTCGTCGCTGAACAAAATCGATTACATCTTACCCCGGACCGATGCATGGGGAGCGGGGAGGATGGATCGCCGGCAGCGGGTGAGGCTCCTGCCCGGTCAAGAAGTCGATGTGGCCAGCCCCGAGGATGTGATCCTCGGGAAGCTCTGGTATCACTCGCTGGGAGGCTCGGACAAGCATTTGCGGGATATCGCCGGTATCCTCCGCATCAGCGGTGATGCGGTCGATCGGGCCGATGTCTCGGCATGGGCCGAAAAACTCGGGTACTCCGAAATCTGGAACAAGGTCCTCGTAAAACTGGACGGTTGACCCGATGCCCCTGCTCGAAAACCGCTTCGAAGACAGCCTCGTGATGACCTCGCTCGATCAGGCCATCGACTGGGCCCGCGCGTCGTCGCTCTGGCCGATGACCTTCGGCCTCGCCTGCTGCGCCATCGAGATGATGGCCACCGGCGGGCCGCGCTACGACATCGATCGCTTCGGCGCCGGGGCCTTCCGCGCCACCCCGCGCCAGGCCGATTTGATGATCGTCGCGGGTACCGTGAACCTGAAGATGGCCGAGCGCGTGCGGCGGCTCTACGACCTCATGCCCGATCCGAAATTCGTCATCGCCATGGGCGCCTGCACCTGCGGCGGCGGACCGTACTACAAGTACGGTTACAACGTCGTGAAGGGGGTCGATCTCGTGGTGCCCGTGGACGTGTATGTGCCGGGTTGCCCGCCGCGACCGGAGTCGCTGCTCGAAGGGCTGATGCGCGTGCAGGACAAAGTCCGCACGATGCGCACGCTGCGGAAGGAGAAGGTGATCGAGGAAGTGATGATCCCGAAGCGGACGGGGAACGCCGCAGTGCCTCCGGAACTCGGCGATTTGGAAAAGGCGACCGCCTATAGAATGGCCCAGAAGGAAGCGGCGAAGCCGGCGAAGGCGTGAGGTGGCGTGTCAGTAACAACACTTGTGGAGTCAACTGTGACATTTTCTGAAGTCATCGCCGAGTTGCAGAGACTCAAACCCAACGCGCCGACCGGGCTCACGGCGCAGCAGGGACAATACTACGATCAAGCAATTACGATGCAATTTCAGCGGCAGTCCGATCTCGTCTACGCCGCTTACGGTGCGAGCGGGAAGGAAATGTGGGTCTACTACAGCGAACACGTCGGGCGGATCTGCTGCGGGAACAAAGAGTAGAACTCGGAGACTCTCCATGTCCGCAGTGCCGAAGCACAAGATGACGGCCGACGAATACCTCGCCATCGAACGCGCCGCCGAGTTCAAGAGCGAGTTCTTCGACGGCGTCATGTACCCCCTGCACCACGATCCCCTCACGGGCATGGCCGGCGCGAGCCGCATCCACAACCGCGTGAAGGAGAACGTCATCGGCGAGCTGTTCTCCGCTTTCAAGCGCGGCCCGTGCCAGACGTACTCCAGCGACCAGCGCGTGCGCCTCTCCGAAACGGGGATGTTCGCCTATCCGGATGTCGTGATCGTCTGCGATCCGCCGGTTTTCGATTCGCATCTCGACACGCTGCTCAATCCGCAGGTCATCGTCGAAGTGCTCTCGCCCTCCACCGAGAAGTACGACCGCGGCTTCAAGTTCGCGATGTACCAGAAGCAGCCAACGATCCGCGAGGTCGTCTTCATCGCGCAGGATCGGATGCGGATCGAGCGCTACGTCCGGCAGCCCGACGCGACTTGGGTGCTCACGGTGTTCGAAGATGCCGACGCCGATTTCGCGCTCGGCACCGTCGAAGCGCACGTTCCGCTGCGCGATCTCTACCGCGGCGTGGACTTCGGAGATGCCGAATGACCCCCGCCGACATCGCCGCGAAGCTCGACGCCGCATTCGGCACCGCCGTGACCGCGAAGCTCGATGCGCTCGATCCGCACGCCGTCGTGGAAGCGTCGCGCATCGCCGATGTCTGTCGCTTCCTTCGTGACGAGTTGCAGTTCGACATCCTCAACAACCTCGGCGGTGTGGATTACCTCGAGACCGATCCGAAGAAGGTCGCGAAGGCCGGGTTCGAGCCGCATCTCGAAGTGGTCTACCACCTGTCGAGCTTTGCCCATCCGGGTCGGCGCTTCGCGCTGAAAGTGATGCTCCCGCGCTGGACGGGCGACGCCGTCGGTGAACTCCCCGAAGTGCCCACGGTTACGGGCGTGTGGCGCACCGCCGACTGGCACGAGCGCGAATGCTTCGACCTCCTCGGCATCCGCTTTGTCGGCCACCCCGACCCGCGCCGCATCCTGCTCTCGGACGACTGGATCGGTTACCCGCTCCGCAAGGACTACGAGTTCCCCCTCGAATATCACGACATCCGCTGCCGGTAGACGACCCCCATGAACCGCATCCGCCAGTACCTCGACGACGGCCCGCACCCCCTCGATACCCCGGAGATGCTCGGCCGGCAGTACCTGCTGCGCACGCTCTGCCTCATCCTCATCGCCGGGATTTTCCTAATCACGGCCGGCGTGGTCTCCACGGTCTACTTCGCGCTCGGCGGCAAACCCCTCGGCGGCAACGCCGGGCGGCTCCTCGGGGGGCCGATCATCACGGTCGTCGGCGCGGCGCTCACGCTCACGGCCGTCGCGCTCGCCCGACTGATCGTGCCGATCCTCTGGAGCGGCGGCATCCGCCGGGTGGCGACCGAACCGCCGGAGACGCCTGAAGACGGCGTGCCCCCGGAGACGGAACCCGAGCGGCTCTGGCGCGTTTACTCCAGCGGCAAGTTCGCCGAGTTCGCGCTCGCGGAAGCGGCCGCCGTCGCCACGGCCGTGCTCTACCACCTCACGGCCGATCCCGTCATGCTCGCGTTCGTCGGCGGCGTGGTCGTCTTCCTCATCATTCGGCTGCCGACGGCGTTGCGGAATCGGGCTTGGTACGACGACGCCGCGCGGACGCTGGAAGACGTGCGCCTCATGCCGCCGGCCAATTGAGTTCGGACGAAACACCCA
>JAYVTJ010001026.1:0-4042 GCA_043774415.1 Fimbriiglobus sp.
CTATTCCCTCGGCTGCAGCCTCTACTACGTCCTCACCGGCTCCGTCCCCTTCCCGTACGGCACGCCCCGGGACAAGATCCGCCACCATCGCACGGCCGAGCCGACTCCCCTCGGCGAACTGAATCCGACGATCCCCACCGGCCTGGCCAAACTCGTGCGGTGGATGATGGCGAAGCGCCCCGAGGATCGGCCCCATTCCTGCGCGGTCGTGGCCTCGGAGCTGGAGCGATTCACAAATCCGGCTCCGATCGTCGCCACGCGGGCGCGGTTCGACGCGGAGTGGGAAGCCGAGGCGCAGAAGCAAGTGGGGGAACGCTGGCTCGTCCACCGCGCGGGGGCGAGCGACGGCGCTTCGACCGAAGAATTGCCGCTGCCGGACAGTTCCGCCACCGGGCCGACCGGAGCCGTCGCGAATCGGTCGAGTTCGAATCGCCTGTGGATCTGGCTGCTACTGGCGTTCGCCGTCATCGCCTGCTCCGGCGCATCGCTGCTCGGCATCATCACCTATCTCCTGCTCCGCAAATGAGCGGACCGAGCCACTTCAAACGGTACCGCATGGAACGGCCGCTCGCCGGGCTTCCGGAAGTGCCGGCGCTGCCCGCGGACTACGCGGCGATTCCGTGGCACGACCGGCTGCTCTACCTCCACGCCGATGTGAAGTCCGAATGCTTTAAAGGTGATCTCGACGGACGGCTCTTCCCGAATCTCGCGGATCGACTCGGCTGCCGCTTCCTCATGGAAGCGATCCGGGCCCGCGCCGGTTTTTGCCCCGGAGCCACCTGGCTGCTCGCCGGGCCAGACGGCTACTGCGGCACTGTGCAAGGTCTCCTCGATGCGAAGCGGACGGGTGCGATTCAGAATCTCGGCATCGTTCCGGAACACCGGGGCCGCGGCCTCGGGCTTGCGCTGCTCCACCTCGCCCTGCGCGGATTCGCCCGCGCCGGGGCCCGGCGCTGCATCCTCGAAGTGACCGCCCAAAATCGGACCGCGGTCGAACTTTATCGCCGCAGCGGGTTCCTCCCGACGCGGGCCTTTTATCGGGCGCTGCCGCGCGCGGCGCAGCCCGTGGGACTATACTCTCCGGGCGCCTTCCGATCGGTTCCCGGCCCGAGACTTCCTTTGCCATGCAACTGCTCCACCAGCTCGTTTTCCCCAACGGCCTCACGCTGCTCTTCGAGCGGATGGATCACGTCCGCTCGGCCTCGCTCTATTTCATGGCTCCCTCGGGCTTCACTTACGAACCCGCCGACCGCCTCGGGCTCGCCGGCATCCTCGCCGAGATGCTGACGCGCGGCGCCGGCACCCGCGATACCAAAGCGCTCTCGCTTGCTCTCGACAACCTCGGCGTGGACCGCGGCGAATCGTGCGGGGCGTTCAACATCACCCTCTCGGCCGGCACGCTGGCCCGGAACCTCCCGGCCGCACTCGCGCTCTACGCCGACGTGATCCGCCGGCCGTGGCTCCCCGACGACGAACTCGAGCCGGCCCAGGAACTCGCCCTGCAGGACCTGCAAGGACTGGACGATTCTCCGTCCGAGATCTGCCTGCTCGAATTGAGGAACCGCTACTTTCCCCCGCCGTACAACCGCAACCAGTACGGCACTCGGGCGGGCATCGAATCGATCACTCCGGCCGATGTCCGTTCGCTCTACGCGACCCGTTTCCGACCGCGCGGGTCGATCCTCTCGGTGGCCGGGAACTGCGATTGGCAGGAATTGAAAGGGTGCGTCGGGAAGATCCTGGGCGATTGGGAGGGAACCCCCGAAGCCGCGCCGGCGCCGGGTCCGCACACTCCGACCTCCGCGCACATCCAGAAGGAGACGAACCAGACTCAGATCGCGATCGCCTTTCCGAGTGCCGCCTTCGGCACGGCCGATTTCTACCCGGCCCGCGGAGCCATCGGCGTCCTCTCCGGCGGCATGGGCTCCCGGCTGTTCACGGAAGTCCGCGAGAAGCGCGGCCTCTGCTACTCCGTCAGCGCGAGCTACGATACCGTGAAGGACCGCGCCGCCGTGGTCTGCTTCGCGGGCACCGGCGCCGACCGCGCCCAGCAGACGCTCGACGTGACCGTCGGCGAGCTGAAGCGCCTGAAGGACGGTATCGAAGTCGAAGAGGTCGAACGCGTGCGGGCGGGACTTAAGACCTCGCTCATCATGCAGCAGGAATCGACCTCCTCGCGGGCCAGTTCGATGGCCACCGACTGGTTCTATTTGAACCGCGTCCGCCGCATCGACGAGGTCCAGACCGCGATCGATGCCCTGACTCCGAACAGCATCCTCGATTACCTCGACCGCTACCCGGCGAAAGACTTCACCGTCGTGACGCTCGGCCCGGCCCCGCTGGTGACACCGGCCTGACAGTCGCCGTTCCCCCTCCGCCCCCGACCTCCGAATCGAACCATGCCATTCCATACGCTCCGCCTGCCCAACGGCCTGATGCTCATCGGCGAAACGATCCCGTCTTCGCGCTCCGTCTCCGTCGGCTTCTTCGTGCGCACCGGCAGCCGGGATGAGACCGCGCCCGAATCGGGCGTGTCGCACTTCCTCGAACACATGATGTTCAAGGGGACGCCGCGCCGCACGGCGCTCGACGTGAACCGCGACTTCGACCGCATCGGCGCATCGTACAACGCCTACACGAGCGAAGAGGTGACCGCCTACTACGCCTCCGTGCTGCCCGAGTACCTCCCGACCGCGCTCGACATCCTCGCCGACATTTTGAGGCCCAGTCTGCGCGACGACGACTTCGCCACCGAGAAGAACGTCATCCTCGAAGAGATCAAGATGTACGACGACCAGCCGGGGTCGATGGCGTGGGACAACGCCAAGCGCATCTACTACGGCGGCCACCCCCTCGGCAACTCGATCCTCGGCACGAACGCCAGCGTGACCGCCCTGACCCGCGATCGGATACACGATTACTTCGGCCGGCGCTACGGGGCGTCGAATATCGTCGTCTCGATCGCGGGGCAGTTCGATTGGACGGCGTTCGCAGATCTGCTGACGGCGGCGACGGCGGACTGGAAACCGGGCACGGACGAGCGCACGGGCCTGATCGGCAACAAAGGACCTGGCGGAACGCACGCGGTCGCAAAGGAGGGCACGGCCCAGGAGCACGTCCTCTGCCTCGCGCCGTCCGTCCCGGCCGAGTCGATGCTGCGCTACTCCGCGACGACGCTGGCCATCGCCGTGGGCGACGATTCCGGCAGTCGGCTGCACTGGGAACTCGTCGATCCGGGCCTCGTCGAATCCGCATCCTGCGGGGTCGATGCGAGCCTGGCCTGCGGGCTGCTCGGCACGAGTTTCAGTAGCGATCCGGAATCGGCCGCGGCGAACCTCGCCATCGTCCGCCGCGTTCTCGGCGACGTGCAGAAGGGAAATATCTCGGTCGAAGAACTGGCGCAGGCGAAGAACAAGATCGCCTCGCGGGTCGTCCGCTACAGCGAACGCCCGTCCGGCCGGATGCGGGCGATCGCCGGATCGTGGATGTACAACGCCGAGTATTCCGACCCGGATGTGGAACTGGCCCGCTACGACGCCGTGTGCCTGGCATCGATGCGCGAGTATTTGGATCGATACCCAATCGACGATCTCACGGTCGTCGGTTACGGGCCGGCGGTAAGTTTGGAGTGAATGCCCATTGGGTATACGGGAGCGCGGATGCATCCCCGATTCGCCGTCACTCCATCTCGACCTTCAGATTCGGTAAGGCCGCCTTCAGAGCTGCCACGCCCGATTTGGTGAAGCCGGTTTTCGCCAGGACGATCGTCTTGAGCTTGATCATTCGTTTCAGATGGAGCAAGCCCGCATCGGTGATCTTCGCAGCGCCCGTGAGATCCACGGTTTCGAGGTCCGGGAAGCTCTCAAGGATCGCCAATCAGGCATCGGTGATCTTCGTCTCCCGGAGGAACAGATCGGTCAACTTCGTCAGCGGCTTCAGCCGTTCGAACCCGGCGTCCGTCACCGATGTGCCGCCCAAGTCGAGGACCTTCAGCGATCGGAACGCTCCGAGGTGGGCCAAACCGGCATCGGTGACCTTGGTC
>JAYVTJ010001027.1:0-1981 GCA_043774415.1 Fimbriiglobus sp.
CGGAACTCGCCGTACTTCGGCCACCTGCTCCGCGACTGGGAAATGCACCGGGGTATCCGCTGGCGCGTGAAGCTCTTCGCCGTCGGCATGGTGGTCACCGTGATCGGCGCGACCGCGATTTTCAGCAGTGCCCCCGATTGGGCGAAGCTGCCCGCCGCGGGCCTGGGTTCGGTCGGGATTTGCACGATCCTGTTCCTCGTCCCGACGGTGTGGGATCGCAAGTCGGTCCGATGATCCCGATTTGTCGGCGAGTGCTCATCGTGGTACAAAACGGGGAAGGAGAATCGACATGAGTGCGGTTGCAATCCCGATGCCCAACTCGCCGGCCGCAACGGCGGTGCCGACGCTGTTCCGGCTCACCGTCGCCGATTACCACGAAATGGGGGAGCGCGGCATCCTCGGGCCCGAAGATCGCGTGGAACTGCTCGACGGCTTTCTGGTGAACAAACCGATGCAGAATTCGCAGCACGGATCGACAGTAGTCCGCCTCACACACAAACTGATCGTCGCGTCCATGATGGGAGGCTGGCAAATTCGGATCCAAGTCCCCCTGACACTCGACGGAAGCGAGCCCGAACCCGACGCCGCACTCGCACGGGGAGATTTGCGCAGCTACGACATGAGGCATCCGGATGGTTCCGAAGTCGGAGTCGTCATCGAAGTATCCGATACCTCGCTCGGTTCGGACCGCGGATTCAAAGGGCCGATCTACGCACGCGCGGCCATTCCGCAGTACTGGATCGTCAACATTCCGGAACGGCAGATCGAGGTCTACACGGATCCGACCGGCCCGGATGCGACCCCGCAGTACGCGAAGCGCACGGACTACTCCGCGTCGCAAGCCGTACCGCTGATCCTGGATGGGCAGTCGGTCGCGCTCATCCCGGTCGCCGATCTGTTGCCGTGAGGTTCCCCTTGCCGGAGAGCGGCGGGACGTTATCATTTTCGATGTTGCGGGATTGGTATACCGGTCGTGCCCAGCCTTCCCAAGGCTGTGAAACGAGTTCGACTCTCGTATCCCGCTCTCCCACTTCCGATCCGGCATTTCTGAGCGACCCATGAGCGCGGCCAATACCCTCTGCTGGGTCGATATCCCCGTGTTCGATCTCGACCGGGCCATCGGCTTCTATTCCGCCATCCTCGGCGCGACGGTCGCGAAGGAGACGCACGGGCCGGACTTCGCGTTCGGTCTGCTGCCGCACGCTGATCAGAATGCGTCTGGCTGCCTCGTCGTAGGGCCCGAGCACCGTCCTTCAGCAGACGGTCCGCTGATTTATCTGAATGTAAATGGCCGGCTCGACGACGCGATTCAAGCGGCCCGAGCCCACGGTGGCAAGGTCCTGAAGGAACGCGAGGCGATCGGCCCGTTCGGCCACCGCGCCATCATCGCCGACCTCGAAGGCAACCGCATCGCCCTCCACTCGCACTGATCCACAGCGCTGCAATTTCGACTCTTCCGCCTCACTTCCTAAATTGGATGCGTGCGCCGCGCATCCCTTTCAGGTGAGGTTGAATCCATGTCTCAGCCGCTGACCGTCGTCATTTTCGGTGCCTCCGGCGATCTCACCGGGCGCAAGCTCGTGCCGGCACTTTTCAACCTCGCCCGCAAGGGATTGCTCCCGCCCGAGGCCAAAATCCTCGGCGTCTCCCGCACCGAATTCACCGACGCCGCCTTCCGCGAGCAGCTCGCGACCAAAGGGAAAGAAGGCTTCCAAGCCGGCGGCGAGGACTGGGATGAAACGGCCTGGGCGACCTTCGCCGGCCGCATGCACTACGTCGCCGCCGATGTGACGAAGCCCGGTGGGATGGATCCGCTGAAGGCGTGGTTCGACGCGAATGAGGGGGAGCAGGGCGGCCGGCGGCTCTACTATCTCTCGATCTCGCCGGAGCTTTACCCGCAGGTCGCCCATGCGCTCGGCGGAGCGGGCTTCAACAAAGAGACCGGTGGCTTCCGGCGGTTGATCGTCGAGAAGCCCTTCGG
>JAYVTJ010001028.1:0-3172 GCA_043774415.1 Fimbriiglobus sp.
GAAGCGGCGGCCCGGATGAGCTGCAGCAACAACATGAAGCAGCTCGGCATCGCCCTGCACAGCTACCACGACGCCAACCTCAAGATGCCCCCCGGCTGCCAGCCGGACAAAGACTCGGCAGGGAACGTCACCAACTCGTGGGGCTCGTCGTGGAAGGTGTACATCCTCCCGTACATCGAGCAGGACAACATCTTCAACAAGTGGACTTTCACCGGTAGCAGCGGCTACAGCAACGCCGCGAACATCCAGTACGTCAACAACAAGACGATCAAGACCTACCGCTGCCCGTCCTCGCCGCTCCCCGATTACAGCCCGTACTCGAATACGAGCGGCTTCCTCGAAATGTTCACCTCGTACACCGGCGTGTCCGGGTCGTCCATCGATTCCGGCCTCGTCTCGGGCGGCGGCGGCGGGATCGTGAGCGGCGGCGGGATCCTCTACCCGAACAGCAAGGTTACGATGGTGGGCATCACGGACGGGACGAGCAACACCATCATCGTCGGCGAGCAGAGCGACCACCTCCGCGACGCCGCCAACGCTCCGATCCCCGGTGGCTTCGGCGCGATCACGAGCCAAGGGCCGCACGGCTGGACGATGGGAGCCAACGGGGACAACCGCGAGCCGCCAAGCTATCAGAACGGTGGGGACAACCGCGAGTTCAACTGCACCACGACCCGGTACATGATCAACCAGCGCGGTCTCGGGAATAGCTGCAGCAACGGCACCTGCGATAATACCGGAACCAACATCCCGTATTCGTCGGGGCACACCGGCGGGGCGATGATGCTCTTCGCCGACGGCGGGGTCCGGTTCATGTCCGCCTCGACGCAGCTCGCGACTCTCTATTCTCTCTCCAGCCGCTCCGGCGGCGAAATCGTCCCGAACTACTGATGCCCCGACGGCCTCCGTCCGATCGGCCCCGCGAATCTTCGCGGGGCCGATTTCATACCCCCACCCCGGCAGGAATTCTCCGATGATCCGCAGCTTCTGGATTCTCGCGCTCGGTTCGGCATTCGCGGCGGCGCTCGGCTGCGGCGGTACGACGGGCAAAGCGAAAGCGACCCCCGTCAAGGGCACCGTGACCCTCGACGGCAAACCCCTCGCCGACGGGGAGGTCAGCTTCGTCGTGACCGGCGAAGCCCCCACCATCATCCCCGTGAAGGACGGCGCGTTTTCGGGCGAAGCGTTCCCGGGGAGCAACAAGGTCGAAGTCCGGTCCTACAAGAGCGGACCGCCGCTTTCGACCGATCCGGACAAAACCCCGACGAAGATGAACGTGATCCCCGATCGCTTCAACGCGATGACCACGCTCACCGCCGAGGTCGCCGCGGGCGGCGCGAACGACTTCAAATTCGCCGTCGCGTCCCGATAGTCGATCCGCCGGTCTGCACTGTGCCGTCGGCTACTTCTCCGCTCCGCCGAGCCGCGCGTGCTCGGCGGAGCGCGGCGCATCCCCGATCCGGCGGTAGTACGTCGCCAGCGCCCGGTGCGACGGTTTGTGATCGGGCTTCTCGAGCAGCGCGCTGGACAGCCACGGCCGTCGCGTCGCGGCCGATCCGGAAGAACTCCTCGCCGATCCGGCAGCGGAGATCCGCGTTCGACGGATCCTGCAAAAGCTGCGTGAGCCATTCCAGCGTCGTGCGGTACACTCCGTTGAGCACTTCGTACCGGGCCAGGTGCGGCGCGGCGGACTCGGGCTGCGCGAGACGGTTGTAGAGACTGCCGATCTGGAAGTGGAGATCGGGTTCGTCCGGGAGAGTCGCTTCGGCCCGCTTGGCCCACGCGAGGGCTTCGGCCGACCGATTCGCTTCCGCTTCGAGCACGGCGTACTCCAGGCAACCCCGGGCATTGTTCGGCTCGCGGGTCAGCAGGCGGGCCAGATAGTCCCGCGCCCCGGCCGCATCCCCCTGCATCCGCCGGCACTCCGCCGCTCCGAGGAGTCCGTCGGGATCGTCCGGGATCACCTCCAAAAGCACCGCGAAGTGCCCGGCGGCCGAGACCGCGTCGCGGCGGGCGCTCAGCTCGAGCTGGCCCAGGCGCCGGAGCGTGGCCGATTGGCGCGGTTTCAATTGCAGCAAATCGATCCGGGCATCGTCGGGGAAGTTGTACGTCGCCAGGATTTCGCCGCGCCACCGGTGCGGCAGCCAATCGTCCGGATACCGCTCGATCCAGATCTCGAGCCACTTCACGGCCGCGACCTGCACGTGAACGTTCAGGTACCCCTTGGCGAGCGCTTCCAAAATCGCCCGTTCGGCCGGGTGCCGGGCCAGGACGAGCGCCTGCAGCGCCTTCTCGTTCTGCCCGCGCGGCCCGTCGTCCTGGGCCTCGATCAGATGCTCCTCGAGTTCCAGCTCGTCGCGCGGCCACCCCGCGGCTTTCGCGTCCCGGAGGTGCTTGCGGGCCGCGGTCAAATCGTCGGTCTGCCAGCTCGCGCGGGCCATCAGGAAATGGCCCTGGGCGCTCTTGGGCCGGATCCGGAGGAACTCCTCCAAATGCGCCCGGGCCGCGTCGTAGTCGGAATCGGCGGAGGCCTTCTGCACGGATTTCAGCGCCCGCTCCGCGCGCCAATCCGGATAGATGCGGGTGTAGCCGCCCCAAGCCAGCGCGGCCAGAACGAGGAGCGCGAGGCCGACCCAGATCCCCCGGCGGATCCGCTTCCGGGGCGGAGGCGGCGGCGGGGCGGAGGCGGGAGTGGCGATCATCGGGGTCTCTGCGATCGGGAGGGTTGAGGCATTCGCAAGCGGTCGGGAATCACACCCATGCTACTCCGACGGCCGGGCGACCCGCAATCGGACCGCTCGAAAAAAGCCCCGATCGCACTCGGCTGGCAAGGCGGCCCGCCGGGTGGCGCCGAAAAGAAATTCGCGAAATCCGCGCGGAAACGCTATACCGGCGCATTCCGAGCCGTGGTATGTCTGTTGGATTGGATGGATTCGGTCGGCGTCTTTTCAGAGCCGACTCCACTCTTCTGCGGCACAGGCTTTCCATCAGGATCCCGGGCATGCCGGCCGCCGAACTCGAAATCAAGGAAGGCGCCTATTCCGGCCCGGTCCTGGTCGGTTCGAAGACCGTCCGGATCTCCTCGTACAAGACGGCCGCCCCGCCGAAGGGCGGCGCCATGAAAGGCCCCGGCTACGACACCATGCAGGAGAACATTCTGCCGGCCAAGTAC
>JAYVTJ010001029.1:0-3319 GCA_043774415.1 Fimbriiglobus sp.
TTGAGATCTTCTGCCTTCTGGGGATGCTCGGCATCTTCGGGCGGTGATGCCGGTTGCAATCGGATCGAACGCACTGATTCGCTTGGAAGGACCACCCGGAAATGCTCGAACCGTTTTTCCCCCCGGCCGACCGCGAACTGGATCTCCTCCAGCTCTCGCTGCTCGTTTTCCTCCCGGCCGGGTTCGCGCTGCTGCTGCTCGTCTGGCCGGGCCGCTTCCGCGAGGGGATGCGCTGGTGCGCCCTCTTCGGCGCCGCCGGCACGCTCGCCGTCTCCCTCTGCACGCTCATCGACTACCACCGCCTTCTCGACTCGCAGTCCGACCGCGCCACCCGCAGCCTGTACCACCCCGGCACCCGCCTCGACAACCGTGCCGACGAAGCGCTCGCCCGCACCGCGACAAACCGCTCCTTCCTCAGCGACGACCTCGTCGT
The DNA here is from genome assembly GCA_043774415.1 of Fimbriiglobus sp. Classification (GTDB taxonomy): domain Bacteria; phylum Planctomycetota; class Planctomycetia; order Gemmatales; family Gemmataceae; genus JALHQU01. Next base: position 434 of record JAYVTJ010001029.1, read on the forward strand.
CCGTCGGCCGTGGGTCTCGAAGTTCGACGTCGATTACGCGCTCGGCGTCGACGGCATCAGCCTCGCGCTCGTGATCCTCACGGCGCTGGTGACCTTCTTCGCGATCATCGCGAGTTGGAAGATCGAAGAGAACCTCCGCGGCTATTTGATCCTGCTGCTCGTGCTCGAAAGCGGTGTGCTCGGGGCGTTCCTGTCGCTCGACCTCTTCCTCTTCTACGTCTTTTACGAAGTCATGCTGCTGCCGATGTACTTCCTCATCGGCCTCTGGGGTGGGCAGCGCCGCAAGTACGCCGCGATCAAGTTCGTCATCTACACTCTCGTCGGCAGCGTCGGGCTGCTCGCTGCAATCATCGCGCTCTACTCGGTGGATGTGCGCGACTTCGTCCCGCAGGAGACCGCGCAGGCGAAGGCCCGACAGGTGAAGCGCGACCACCCGAATCTGAATGCCGATGAAGTGAATGCGAAGGCCGAGATTCACACCTTCGATTCGAACACGCTGTCGAAGGTCGGCCGGGCCGTCATGCTCGTGCTGAGCGGGCAGGAGGAGCGCCTCACGAGCACCGACCCGAAGGACGACCCGGTGCCGCTCTTCGCCCCCGGCGTCGACCGCGCCGCCGCACTCGCCCGCCTGAAATCGCAGCCCGTCTGCACGCCGACGTTCCAGTACATCCTCTTCGCGCTCCTCTTCCTGGGCTTCGCCGTGAAGGTGCCGATCGTGCCGCTGCACAGTTGGCTCCCGGACGCCCACGTCGAAGCGCCGACGCCGATTTCGATGATGCTCGCCGGGGTGCTGCTCAAACTCGGCGGCTACGGCCTCATCCGCTTCGCGTTCCCAATCTGTCCGTGGGCCGCCGATCAGCTCGCGTGGTTCGTCGGCCTCATCGGCGTCGTCGGCATCGTCTACGGGGCGCTCGTCGCGATGGGCCAGACCGACTTCAAGCGCATGCTCGCGTATTCATCCGTGAGCCACATGGGCTACGTCGTGCTCGGCCTCGCCTCGTGGAGTGGCGGCTCTCGCAGCGAGTATTGGCAGTGGGGTGTCAACGGCGCGCTCTTCCAGATGATCTCCCACGGCATCACCTCGGCCGCGCTCTTCTTCGTCGTCGGCGTCATCTACCACCGCGCCCACCACCGCGACCTCGACCGCTTCGGCGGATTGAAAGAGCCGATGCCGGTCTACTCGGGCCTCAGCGCGATCTTGTTCTTCGCGTCGATGGGACTGCCGGGGCTGTGCGGATTCGTCGGCGAATTCCAAGTGATGATGGCCGCGTGGAACTACTGCTGGTTCCTCGGCGCGCTCTCGATCCTCGCGACGATCCTCACCGCGGGCTACTTACTTTGGGCGTGGCAGCGCGTCTTCCTCGGGGTGAACCCGGCGACCGCGAAGTATCCGGATGTGAGCGCCCGCGAGGCGACGGTGCTGATCCCGCTGGCGCTGCTCAGCATCCTGCTGGGCGTCCTGCCCGGCCTCACGGTGTTTCAGTGGACGGAGCCGGCCGTGAACGGCTGGATCGACAATCTGGCGAAGTTGAAGCGGTGAACCGCACCACCAACTTCGCACCGGCCGACTACTTGACCTTTTTCGGGGCATCATACCCCTTCCAGACCCATTCGATGGCGTGCGGGAGAAATTGCCCTTGGGCGTTGCCGATGCCGTGCCCGGCCCCGCGGCAGAACAGGTACTGATACTCGTGACCCTTCTCTTTCAGCACTTTGGCCATGCGGTGGTTGGCCTCCACCCAGTCGTGCATGTCGTCGCGCATGATGTTGGGGTTGAGCAAATCCCGGTCGCCGACGGAGATGAAGATGCGGATCGGCTTCTTGGTTTCTTTGGGGATCAGCGTCTCGTGGAAACCCCAGGCGCCGTCGGGATACTTCTCGTCGAACGGCCACGCCTGATTCACGAACGTGCCCGAGGTCGTCAGCACGCGGTGGTACAGATCGGTGCGGAACCAGGCCATAATGAGCGCGGCCGAGCCGCCGGAACTGGAGCCCATCGCCGCGCGGCCGTCGGGATCTTTGGTCAGCTTCACCTTGCAGGTCTTCTCGACGCGCGGCAGCACTTCCGTTTCGATGTACTCGGCGAAGTCGCCGTTCATGTTGTCGTATTCCTTACCGCGCTCGTGCCCCTGGGCATCGCCGCCGCCATTGGCGATGGAGATGAGCACGATCGGCGGAATCCGCTTCTGGGCGATCAGGTTATCGAGGATCGTCTTGTACCCGCCGGCTGCGCCGGGGCCGTCGTGGACGACCAGGAACGGCGTTTCGGTGCCTTCCTTATACCCGGCGGGAATGTACACTCCGATCTTGCGCTTGTAGTCGATGGTGTGCGTCTCGACGATCAGCGTCTTCGGGTTCTTCGGATCGACCTTCCCGAACACCTTGCGGGCGATGCCGGGGTTGAAGAGCTTGGTCTCCTTGGAGTCGATGTCGAACTGCTGCACCTTCCCCTCGGGGACGCCTTCGACCTTCTTGCCCTCCGGTGCCGGCGTGTACTTCGGCCCGATGACGAAGTTCTCGTTGGCGTCGAGCGGCGGGGTCTCGCCCTCTTTGAGAACCTTGACCGGGGGGGCACCCTTGTCGTCGTACTTGCGCACCGGCTGTGCGACAGACGAACTGGCACACGCAAGAACTGTGCAAAGGATCAGCGAGTAGAGCTTGTACATGAAACCTCTTGGTGAAGCGAGAAAGTTGCGGGTACTCGGACGGCACCCGGTGTGTGCTGCTAATCCTACGCACCCACTTCCGATTCGCCACGTCACGATTGCGAAGGGCTTGAAGAACCGTAAGATGCGACGCGCCCTCATGCGGTTCTTCAAGCCCGAGAATTACTACGATGTGCAACAAGCCTTGACTGATGCGAAGCGCAAAGACTTGCTCGGCGGC
>JAYVTJ010001030.1:0-1934 GCA_043774415.1 Fimbriiglobus sp.
GCGATGAGATGACGGGTATGGGTTTCAAGGAACTCGCCACCCTCAAGAACCTTACCACACTCGTTTTGATCAGCAAGTCGGTGACAGATACGGGCTTGAAGGAAATCGCCTCCCTCAAAAACCTCACCTCACTCAGTTTGGGCAGTTTGATGGGCAAGTCGGTGACGGACGCTGGGCTGAAGGAGCTTGCCCCCCTCAACAACCTCACCACACTCAATTTGTGCTTTACGCAAGTCACGGACGCGGGACTGAAGGAACTTGCCCCCCTCAAGAACCTCAGTGCGCTCTATTTGATGAGTTCGACTTTGACCGACCAAGGAGTGAAGGGACTCTTATCCCTGAAAAACCTTAGAACGCTCGGTTTTCTGGGTGACACGGTAACAGACGCGGGGCTCAAGAAACTCGCGACCCTCCAGAACCTCACCGGTCTCGACTTGCACAGCGCGGCGGTCACAGACGAGGGGCTGAAAGAACTCGCAAACCTCAAGAATCTAACCACTCTCAATGTGAGCAGTAAAAAGGTGACGGAATCGGGAGTCGAGAAACTTCGGGAAGCTCTGCCGAAGTGCAAGGTTTCTTGGTGAGCGAGAACCGTTCCGCGACTACCCGCCCCTTTTCAAATCGCTTCCGGTCCGCGTTCGCCGGTGCGGATGCGGACGACATCCTCAAGCGGCAGGATGAAAATCTTGCCGTCGCCGATGCGGCCCTCCTCGCCGGTGCGGGCCGCCTCGATAATCGCATTCACCGTCGGTTCGACGAAGTCTTCGTTCACGGCGATCTGCAACTGCACTTTGCGCAGCATGTTCACGGTGAATTCATGCCCGCGGTAGACTTCCGATTGCCCCTTCTGCCGGCCGAATCCCTGCACGTCTACGACGGTGAGCCGGAAGACCTCGACCTTGTTCAGGGCCGCCTTCACGGCGTCGAGCTTGGAGGGCTGGATGATGGCGAGGATCAGCTTCATGGTACGGCGACCTTCCCCTGCGCGAGGTACTCGTCTCCGACGGCGTAGTTGGCGAACGCCATCGAGTAATTCTTCGCGAACCATTCGCCGATGTGCGGCACGGCTTCCGAATCGAAGGCCGGCTCGGTGCAGATTACGGGGCCGAACGGCACACGGCGGATTTCCCCCTGCTCGACGATCAGCTCTCCCGCTTTGAAGACGTAGCGGGGAAGTTGGAACATCGCCCGGCGATCGGCCTGGGGGGTGTAGACCGCGATGTCGGCGTCGGCCCCGGAGCCGAGGTGCCCCTTGTGCGGCAGACCGAGCATCTTCGCCGGCGCGGCCCGCGTGATGATCGCGATTTCGGCCAGCGCATATTCGCGGTCGAGGTCGGCGAGCGTACAGCGCTCCAGCACCCGCGCGGGCAGGCGCTTCAGCACTTCGCGGCGGTAGTCCCGGCTCATCAGCAGCGCGATGATCTCGGGATACGCGACGAACGCGCCGCCGTTGGGGTGATCGGTGCTCATGGCGATCTGCCAGGGATCCTTCACGAGCAGGTACCATTCGAGGCCGATGGCCCACTGCAGCGCGTGGACGAACGACTTCTCTTGATACGTGATCGGCACGATGCCGCAGCCGCCCTCGCACTCGGTGTCGCTGTTGAACCACTTTCGACCCGTGACCTTGTGCAGATAGTGGCCGAGCGGGCCGTCGCCGGTCATCGAGGTCGTTTCACCGAAAACGACTTGGCCGACATCGACGGTGATATTGGGGTGTGTGTTCACGTACTCCGCGAGCTGTGGCACCTTGCTGCAGAAAGTCCCCTGATCGTCCGGCCCGCCGCCGTAGCTGTGGAACTGGATGTGCGTGAAGTGGGCGCGGTGCCCTTCCACGGCCCGCATCGTTTCGAGCGTCGTCGTCCAGTTGCCGGGGATTCCGAGCTGATTGCAGTGGACGTGCACGGCATGCGGCAAGCGCAGTTCGTCGGCCG
>JAYVTJ010001031.1:0-6149 GCA_043774415.1 Fimbriiglobus sp.
AACTCCGCCGAAGGGCAGCCCTTCGATGCGCGGGCGTTGCCGCTGCCGGTTCCGCAGTCGCCCCTGTCGTGGGGGGCCAATACTCCGGCCCCGAACCAGCGCGTGTCCGACCGGACGATGCCGGCGACGGCGTTCCACGAAGCTCGCAGCGCCGCCTTCGCGGACGCGTTTTCGCCGGTCGGCTACGGCACGCCGACCCCGCGTCCCGGCGGCGGCAGCGCACTGCAGAATCTCCTGCCGGGCCTCGTGACGCCCAAGCTCGTCACGCCGCGCGGCGCCGCGCAGATCGCCGGGCCGGCGCCCGCGCTCACGCAGCAGAAAGGTTCGGTCGTCGAGACCGGACTGATGAGCGATTTGGGGATCGCCCCGCCGCTGCGGGAAGGACCCGGCGTTCTTTTCCCCGCCATCGTCGTGGGCATCGGCCAGTCGGGTCTCGCCGTCCTCCAGCGGCTCCGGGAATTCCTCCGCGTCCGCTTCGGGCGGGTCGACGCGATTCCCACCGTGCGTTTTCTCTATCTCGATACCGACGGCGATGCGATCGCCGACGCGGGCCGGGGCGAGAACGCGCTGCTGCCGCACGAGATCGTCCATCTCAAATTGAACCGGCCCGCGCACTACCTCCAGCGCGACGCACTGCCGCCGGTGGATCAGTGGCTGCCGCCGGGGACACTCTACCAGCTCCCGAAGAATCCCGGCCCGGCCGACGGCCGCCGCGCGTTCGGCCGGTTGGCGTTCTGCGATCACTACCGCACGGTCGCGGCGCGCATCCGCCAAGAGATCGAAGCGTTCCTGAGCGAAGACCTCCTCGAGAAGACCGCCGAGAAGACCGGTTTGGGGATGCGGACGAACCAGGCCCGCTCCTACGTCGTCGCTAACCTCGCGGGGGGCACGGGCGGCGGCGCCTACCTCGATGCCACATACCTCCTGCGGCACGAGCTGCGGCAAGTCGGCTACCGCAAGCCGGAATCGGTGGGGATTCTGCTGGTGCCGCCGGCCGACAAGAGCATGTCCCGGGCCGCCGTGGCGAACGCCTTCGCGGCGCTGGCCGAGATGAACCACTACGCCTCGGGCGAGAAGTACCAGACGCGGTTCGACACCGCCGAACCTCCCGTTGTCGACAGCCAAAGTCCGTTCGACCGCACGGCGATCTTCCAGCTCCCCAAGAAGATGCGCACGCGCGATCGCAACCGCGCCGCCGGAGCGGTGGCGCGCGGGCTGTTTCTGGAAATGGTCACGCCCATCGGTCGGGCCGCCGACTACGTCCGTTCGGTTTCGCCCTACGACCCCTATTCCGGGCCGGTCGTCCAGCCGATGGGGCTTTACCGGCTGAGCTGGCCGCGTCCGGAAATCCTCGCGGCCATCACGAAGCGCTTCGCGCTGCATTTGCTGCGGCGCTGGTCGGAGCGCGAATCGACCCACCTCCGCGAGCCGATCACCTGGTGGCTCACCGATCAGTGGGCCAAGTACCGCTTGGCCCCCGACGCCCTGCTCGACCGCCTCGAAGCGTCCGTGCGCAGCGGGATGGGCGAGAGCGCGGATGGCGTCTTCGATGCCGTGGTGAACTCGCTCAAAGCGCGGACGCCCGGCTCGGGCAAACTCGATGCGATGGCGGCCGTCGAAGCGCTCGATCAGCTCGTCAAGCTCGTCGGCAAGCCGGACTCGGAGGCGAGCGCCGGCGTCCCTTCGATGAAGGTGTTCATCGAAGCCGAGGCTTCCAAAGCGATGCTCGAGACCGAAGCGCACCTCTCCGAAATCGCGGTCTCGTTCATCGAGCAGCCGCAGTACCGCCTCGCGGGAGCCGAAGAAGCGCTGAACCAGATCACTGGGCGATTGAAGGAGGCCATCGAATCGCTCGAAGCCGAGTTCGCCCCGCTCCGTCGCTCGGTGACCGAGTCGTTCGCCCGGCTCTTTCCGCTCATCGGGAATTTGAATTCCACCGGCGGTTTCGGCGCACTCGTCTCGCGGAAGGGGGCCATCACAGCCGAACTCCTCGAAACCCTCGGGGCCTACTCGCGCAAGCGCCACCGGTATCTGATCGTCTCGGCGGCGATGACGCTCTACCGCGGGCTGCTCGGGAATATCCCCGAGTACCTCCGCGATGTCGGCTACTGCCGCACGCGGCTGGAGAGCTTCGTCGGCGTGCTCGACCTCGAGCGCATCGCGGATGCGGACGCCGAATCGGGAGCGTTCATTTTGCCGGCCGGGTGCGCGGATCTGAGCGCGGCCGCCGACCGGTTCATCGTTGCGATGCCGCCCGACGAGATTTTCGAATTCGACCGGGGACTGCAGGCGCAAGTCGAAGCGAAGTACGGCAAGCTCGTGAATCTCTGCCTCAGCCCGGATCGGAGCGGGGAGTTCGCCCCGATGCTCTCGCTCGCCGCGCGGACGTTCCTCGACCGGCGGCTCGAACGGGCGAATCCGGCGGAAGCCCTCGACCTCTACCGCGGCTCAGGTCCGGAGTGCGAATCGGTGCTGACGAAGATGTTCGACGATGCGCTGCCGACGCTCTTCGGGCCGGTGTCCAAGCCGCCGCCGCTCGAAGCCACTCTGCTGGCCGCGCCGGCGGGGCCGGCAGGCGACCGGCTCCGCCGACTCGCTTCGGATGCGAATCCCGGGATCGAATTCATCCCCGCCGTGCTCGAAGAAGACATCGTTCTGATCCGCGAGTACCCGCGCATGCCGCTCGCCGAATTGCCCCAGCTCGGCGACGACGCACGGGCCGCTTACCAAAGCCTGCGCTCCGCCGACCAGTCGCCGCACGCCCGCATCGATGTGGTCTGGCGGGCGCCGATGCTCCCCGCTCCGAAGTGATTCCGCCTCAGCCCGAAGTCTCGAGGTTCCCGTCCATGGCATTCTCGTTCCAAACCGGCGCCGAGCCGATCCCCGGCTACACGCTCATGGATCGCTTGGGCAGCGGCGGCTTCGGCGAGGTCTGGCGCTGCGAAGCCCCCGGCGGCATCTTCAAAGCCGCGAAGGTGATCTTCGGCGATCTCCGCTACACCGACGGCGACTCCCACCGCTTCGCGGAGCAGGAGCTGAAGGCGCTCAAGCGCGTGAAGACCGTGCGCCACCCCTACCTGCTGACGCTCGACCGCTACGACATCGTCGAGGGCCGCCTCGTCATCATCATGGAACTCGCCGATTGCAACCTCTGGGATCGGTTCCGCGAACACCGCGCGAAGGGTCGCCCCGGCATTCCGCGCGAAGAGCTGCTCCAGTACATGGCCGAGACGGCGGAAGTCCTCGACCTCATGAACGACAAGCACCAGTTGCAGCACCTCGACATCAAACCGCAGAACTTGTTCCTCCTGTACAACCACGTGAAGGTCGCCGACTTCGGCCAGGTGAAGGATCTCGAAGGCTTGGTCGCGTCCGTCACCGGCGGGATCACACCCGTCTACGCGGCCCCCGAGACATTCGACGGATTCGTCTCCCGCTTCTGCGACCAGTACAGCTTGGCCTGCGTCTACCAAGAGTTGCTCACGGGGCAGCGCCCCTTCGATGGCACCAGCATGCAGCAGCTCCTGATGCAGCACCTGAAGGCGCCGCCGAATTTGCTGCCCTCCCCGGCCAACGAGCGTTCGGCCCTTGCGAAGGCCCTCTCCAAGAAGCCGGACGACCGCTTTCCGAACGTGTCGAGTATGGTGCGGGCGATCCGGGCCGGGGCGACCGTGGGCGTGCCGGTCCGAGTCGGTGCGGCCGTGACCATCGGCGGACCATCGGTACCGGCCCCCGACGAATCGTTCGCGTCGCCCGGCAGCCCCGGCGATGTGAATCAGGAAACGGCCCTCCCGTACGGCCGCGATGCGGGCAGCGGGCTCGACTTGAATCGAACGCCCTATCCCCGGAGCATCGTGGAGACGGCGGCCCCGCCCGAGCGTCCGGCCCCGCCCGAACAGATTGGACCCGGCCCGATCCGACCGGCCCTCGTCATCGGCGTGGGCTTCTCCGGACTCCGCGTGGTCCAAAAACTCCGGCGGGCCGTCGAAGACCGCTACGGGTCGATGGATGGCGTGCCGGCCCTGCGCATCATGGGAATCGACACCGATCCCGAAGCGATCCAACTCGCGTCGGCGAGTGTGGAATCGGGCCTCTCCCCGCTCCCGCCGACCGATCTCATCGCGGCGAAGCTCAACCGCACCGCGCACTACCTCAAGCCGCACAACAACGGCCGAATGGTGACCGAAGGCTGGTTCGATTCGCAGATCTTCTACCGCATGAGCCGCACCCCGACCACGATGGGACTACGCTCGCTCGGCCGACTCGCGTTCTGCGATCACTACCGCACGATCATGCAGAAGATCCAAGTCGAACTCGACGCCTGCCTCGACCCCGCCGCGATCGCCGAGACGCTGGCCCGCACGGGCCTCGACAAGCGCACGAACCGGCCGCGCATCTACATCGTCGCCGGGCTGGGCGGCGGCACCGGCGGCGGGATGTTCCTCGATCTCGCCTACGCCATTCGGGCTCGCCTCAAGCGCATCGGCTACTTCGCCCCCGACATCACCGGCGTGCTGCTGACACCCGCCGAGACCGGCGCCGATCAAACCTCGCAGACCGCGCTCGCGAACACCTTCGCCGCGCTGACGGAGCTGAATCACTTCGGCCATTCCGAATCCCTGTTCGAGGCTTCGTACGACGATCAGCACGGCGACATCCGCGATCGCGAAGCGCCTTTCGGCCGGGTCTTCGTCGTGCCGGGGTTGGAGTACGCCGCACAGACAGTGCGCGGCGCATCGGGATCGGGCATCCGGACCGCCGCGAGCCTCCGCGGTTCGAGCGCGGTCGAAAGTGGCAGTGCTCTCAATCGCTCCGGGGCCACCCGCCTCTCGGGGATCACGCGCGGGAGTGTCTGCACCCCGACACCGGCTCCGCGCTCCGGCGATTCCCCCGACCCGCTGCAACCGGCCGCGGAATTCCTCCGGCTCGATCTGTTCACCGACCTCGGCCGCGCCGCCGACTCGGCCCGCCCCGGAGCGATCCACCCGACGGGCAACGAGATCAGCACGTTCGGCCTGACCCGCTTCGCCTGGCCGCGGCGGGAAGTCGTCGCACGGACGGCCCGCATCATGGCCCCCGTGCTCTTCGGCAACTGGGTCGCCCCCGATCCGAAGCAACTCCGCACCGTGATCCCGCAGTGGGCCGAGCAGATCTGGCACCGCCTCGGCCTCGGCGGGGAGCAACTGTCGAAGACCCTCCGCGACTGCGCCGACTCCGCGGCGGGTCGCCGCATCGGCGAGTGGATCGGGCAGGTCTGCGATCCCCTCAACCCCAAAGGTTGGCGGGCCAAAGGACCGGAACCGGAGCATGTTTCGGTCGCACTGGCCCAGTTCGCGGCAGTACTGGGTGTCCCCCGCGAGAACCCGAGCCGCGTGAAAACCGCCGTCGAAGACGCCATCGAAGCCGCAGCGGAAGAGATCCTGAGCGCGGCGCACGAGGAACTCGCCGGACTTCTGCCCGCGCTGATGGACACGCCGGACTTCCGCTTCGCGGGAACCGAAGAAGCCGTGCGCCATTTGCTCAGCGGGGTGACGGTCGCGCACGAGTCGATCCGGAAGCGACTCGCGGCGTCCGAAGCGTCGGCGGCCGCGGCGTACGAGCGCGTGATCTTCAGCCTCAATTCGCAGCGCGGCATGAAGAAGCTCACCCCGGCGGAAGTGGGCGACTCCCTCCGCGAGTATCCAACGGCGCGGCACCGGGCGCTCATCGACGGCTGCATGGTGGCCGTCTACCGCCCCCTGCTGGAGGTTCTTCAGCAGCGCCTCGCCGAAGTGAATGCCTGCCGGGCGAAAGCGCAGCAGAACCTCCTGCAACTCGTAGCGGAATCGGAAGCGCTCGCGCCGCCCATCGGTCCCTACGACTTGCTCCCGGTCGGTTGCGGCAGCATCGAAGAGGCCGCCCATCGCTTCCTGAAGGCCATGACCGACGACGACTTGGTCGAACTCGAACACCGCGTCCAGCACGACATCCTGCAGGAATTCGGCGGACTTTACGAAGCGTGCATGAACTCCGCCGGGGCCGAGAAACTGCTCCGGGTGCTCCGCACGGCGACGCGGGCGTACCTCAACGAGCGCCTCGGCGAAGTGGATTTCGCCGGGATGCTCAAGCAGAAGTATCCGTCGAAAGCGGCGTTCGGTCAGGCCGTCGTG
>JAYVTJ010001032.1:0-8522 GCA_043774415.1 Fimbriiglobus sp.
CGACGATCACCACATCGGCCGCGTTCAGTCGACCGCGCTGTTTCAGAACGCGGTGAATCCCGGCCACGCCGACATCGGCGATGAGATCCGCATTCGCCCCCATGACGCGCGCCGTCACCAGCGCTTCCTGGGCGACGGGGAGGTCACTCGTCCCGGCCGTGACGACTTCGACTTTGCCGAGCGAAGGTGTCGGGATCGGCGAAGCTTTCCAAAAGAAGGTACGGGCGAGCCGATCTAGGATGCCCTGCGGAATGACGGCCGCCAAGTGTGCGGCCTGTTCGGCGCTCACCCGCGTGGCGAAGGCGTCTTGGCCATTCTCTGCGAGCCGGCGCAGCACCCCTTCGACCCACTCTGCGGTTTTACCCTCGGAATAGACGACTTCGGGGAAGCCGCACCGCGCCGCGCGGTCGAGATCGACCGTGGCGTACGGGAGTTCGTCTGGAGTTGCGGGCATGCGTTTGTCCTCGGGCGTTTCTCCATTTTGTAGCGATCGCTCGCTGGCTCGCGGCGAAGAGGGTCACTTGAGCGATTCTTGCGCCGGTGCATGTTTTGTGAAGTGGCGGAGTATGCCCTGCCGATACATGCGGTACGACCGTGCGCGGTGTCGCGCTGCCGGATGGGGATGATTCATGAATGTCACCGCTTTCGCCCTGCTCGGATTGGCCACCTCTCTGGGTCAACCGGCGCTGCCGGACGCCCCGGATTTCCAAGTCACGCGCGTCCGCAGCCACAAACTCGGGGTGAACTACAAGCCCGAGCGGAAGAAGGACATTCAGGAAGCCCGGCTGTTCGTCTCCCGCGATCAGGGGCAGACCTGGGAGATGGTGCAGGCCATCCCGCCGAGCCAGGAGGAGTTCACCTTCACCGCGAAAGCCGACGGGCTGTACTACATCAGCATGCAATTGGTGTTCACGAAAGGTCCGGCCGAACCGGTCGATGTGAGCCGGGTGCCGCCGGCGCAGAAACTCGTCATCGATTCGACGCCGCCGGTTGTGAAAGTGACCTCGGCCGCGCGGAACGGCGACGAGATCGTCGCGGAGTGGACGATCGAAGACAAGTTCCCGAACGACTCGACGACGAAGCTTTTCTACCGCGCCCTCGCCGGGACCGATGCCGACTGGCAAGCGGCGCCCGAGGGGAGCGTCACGAAGCGCAGCGCGAAGTTCAAATCGCTCGTCGCCGGACCGATGGTCATTCAGATTGTCACGCAGGATCTCGCGGGGAACGTCGGCCGGGCGAACAAGGAAGTCGGAGAGAAGGGGATCGCATCCGCGTACACCCCGGCACCGCCGGTGATGCCGAATCCAGAAACGAAAGCCGGCGAACCGCTGCCGCCGCCGTCGTTCGGGCCGAGCGAAACTATCCCGACCATGCCCGCCGTGGTGATGACCGATCCGATGACGGCGCCGATTCTGCCCGTCCAGCAAACGCAGACCGAAGGTCCGAAGCCGATCGCGATGGGTTCGGGCCTGACCGCGATACCGATTCCCGGAGCCACGACCGCGCCGGCACCGACCCCCGCGAACACCGAGGCGCTCCCGGCGACGCTGACGAAATCGCCGAAGTTCGATCTCAACTACCAGCTCGAAGGCGGGCCGTCCGGGATTTCGAAAATCGATCTCTACGTGACGCGGGACGACGGCAAAACGTGGATCCGCTGGAGCACGCACGCCGGGACCGAGAACCCGCTGCGGGTCGTCCTCGACACGCGGAACAATCCGGATGTCGAAGGCGAATACGGATTGAAGCTCGTCCCCGTGAGCGGGGCGGGCCTGAGCGATGCCGCCCCGGCAGCCGGGAGCGCCCCGGAACTCCGCGTGCAAGTGGACACGACGGCCCCGATGATCAAAGTCTTCCAGCCGACGGCCGACGCGACCAACCGCGGCGCCCTCGTGCTCCACTGGGAGGCCACGGACAAAAACTTCGGCAAGGAGCCGCTGAGCATCGAGTATTCCGAGTACCCGAACGGGCCGTGGAAGTCGGTCGCCGCCGGGAACGATGCGGTGGTGCCCGTCGCGGGGGGTGGCGTCGCGCCGATCATCCGCTTGGCGAACACCGGGAGCTATTCCTGGATTCCCCCGACTACGCTCGCTCAGCCCCGCGTCTACCTCCGCTTCACGGCGTGGGACTTGGCCGTGAACAAAAGCGAAGTGACGACGCCGAACCCGATCCTCGTCGATCTGACCAAGCCGAAGGCCAGAATCCAAGGGATTTCGCCGGCGCCGGCGATCCGGTGAGCGATCGATTCGGCTGGCACCGCAGGAATGTTGCCTAATGTGTCCTACATTTGCTTCACCGTCGACATTTGCCCCCAGTTAGAATTCGGTCATGTCCCAGCGCAGCGGCGATACTTGGATCGGCACCCCGGCCGCCGTCTTGAACAGCGGCCATCTGGAAGCGTGCCTCGTCCACATCTATCCGAGCGGACCCAATATGGGGAAGCGGTTCCCGCTCCAGGGGCAAACGCTCGTGCTCGGCCGCGGCGAAAGCTCCGAGATCCGAGTCCAGGACAACTCCGTCTCGCGGTCGCACTGCAAAGTCGAACCGACGAAGGAGGGCATCTACATCGTCGATACGAAGAGCCTCAACGGCACCTTCGTGAACGACCGGCTGACCCGCGGCGCCCACCTCCTCAACGACGGCGACTACATCCGCGTCGGCAACGCCATCTTCCGCTTCCTCACGGGCGGCAATATCGAATCGGAATACCACGAGGAGATCTACCGGCTCACGATCTTCGACGGGCTCACGCAGATCCACAACCACCGCTACCTCGCCGAGTTCCTCGACCGCGAAGTCGCCCGTTCGCAGCGGCACCGCCGGCCGCTCGCCGTGCTCATGCTCGACCTCGACCGCTTCAAATCGGTCAACGATTCCCACGGCCACCTTTGCGGCGACCACGTTCTCCGCGAGATGAGCAACCGCATCCGCCACACCGTGCGGCGCGAGGATCTCTTCGCCCGCTACGGCGGCGAGGAGTTCGCGCTCGTGCTCGTGGAATCGACGCACGCGCATGCCGTGGAGGTTGCCGAGCGCATCCGGGGCTTGGCCGAAGAAATGCCCTTCAGCTTCGAGAGCCTGCCGATTCCGGTGACCGTGAGCGTCGGCGTCGCCAGCACCGACGGCGAATCGCCGATCACGGCGGCCGAGATGCTCAAGCTCGCCGACGGCAATCTGTACCGGGCGAAGCACGCCGGCCGCAATCGCGTCGTTGCATGAGGGTCATTTGGCGGTATTCCAGCGCATGGACCCAAACATCAGTTTGCTCTGCGAACGACTGCGTCAAACCATCGATCTTCTCGATCGAATGGGCGAGCGTGATTGGGCTGCGTGGATGAAGCAGGCATTATCATGGATTGAGCAAGATGATTTCAGCGGAGTCGAGCGTGTGCTTTCCGCTTACGGAGGAATGGGAAGTTTCACCGACTTGGTCATTCATCCGCGTCACGGCTTTCTCGGCACGGATGCGGAGTGCAAGATGGCAAATGAGCAACTTCAGAGCCTACGCAGCGAGGTATACGATCTCGCACAAGAGCTTCGCCGTGCTTTCTTGCTGTAAAAGAGGATGATGGTCGCTACACATGTCGAACGCACGTCACGATCCCTGTCCGCAACCGTCGCTCGCGCGTCCGGCTAACGAAACCCGTCGCTTCGCCATAAGCTACTCGCAACCCCACGCTGCGAGACCCTCCGTGAAAGCCGTCGCCTTCGACCGATTCGGCCCGCCCGACCAAGTCCTCTCCGTCCGCGACCTCCCCGAGCCGGCGCCGGCGCGCGGCGAGGTGAAAGTGCGGATGCTCGCCAGCCCCATCAACCCCTCCGATCTGCTCTACATCGAGGGGAACTACGGCCTGAAACCGCAGGCCTTCCCGGCGACACCCGGCTTCGAAGGGGTCGGCATCGTCGTCGAGAACGGCGGCGGGCTGATCGGCCGGTTGCGGATGGGCAAGCGCGTCGCGGTACTCAACGACCGCGTCGGCAACTGGAGCGAGTTCACCGTCGCGTCGTCGAAGCAGGTGATCCCGATTCCGGATTCGATCCCGGACGACCAAGCCGCAAGTTTCTTCGTGAACCCTGCGACCGCCATCGCGCTGACCGAGCGCGTGCTGCAAGTCCCGGCCGGGGAGTTTCTCCTTCAATCGGCCGCCGGGAGTGCGCTCGGGAAGATGATCATCTCGTTTGCGAAGCAGCGCGGCATCCGCACCATCAACGTCGTCCGCCGCGGCGAGCAGATCGACGAATTGAAGAAGCTCGGCGCCGATGAAGTGATCGTCGAGCGCGATGGCATCGAAAACTACGTGCGACGCATCACGGACGGCGCCGGGGTGAAGCACGCCATCGACCCCGTCGGCGGTGCCACAGGCACGCAGGTGATCGCCTCACTTGCACCCGGCGGAACCTGCTTGCTCTACGGCTTACTTTCCGGCGAGCCGGTGTCGGTCGATCCGCGGCTGCTCATCTCGGGGAGCAAGACGGTCCGCGGCTTTTGGCTCGCCGATTACATGAAGACGCTCGGCCTACTGCAAAAGCTCGCCCTCATCCGGCAGATCCGCGGGCTGATCGCGAGCGGAGTCTTTCGCACCGAGACCGCAGCCACATTCCCGCTCGACCGCATTGCCGACGCCGTGCGCACCGCGGCGGCCCCCGGCAAGTCCGGCAAGGTGCTGCTGCGGATCGCCCCGGAAAAGTAGCGGTTCCCCGGCGGCCCGCTTCCCCGTTCTGCCCGCTTCCATAAATCGATTGGGACAGACCCGCCCGCTTCGCGCACGAGAACTCCATGAGCGACTTGGTCAAATTCCGGCCCGGCCTGGAGAATATCGAAGCCGCGAAATCGGCCATCAGCGAGATCGACGGCAAGCGCGCCGTGTTGGAATACCGCGGCATCGCGGTCGAGACGCTCGCCAAAGAGAGCTGCTTCGAAGAGACCGCCTGGCTGCTGATGAAGGGGGAACTGCCGACGCAGCGTCAGCTCGCCGAGTTCGACCACGAGCTGCGCCAGGCCCGCGCCGTCCATTATCGATTGAAGGATCTCATCAAGTGCCTGCCCGCCGGGGGGCATCCGATGGACGCGCTGCAGTGTACGGTCGCCGCGCTCGGAGCGTTCTACCCGAGCCGGACGGTCTCCGATCCCGCGAAGAACTGGGAAGCCTGCATCCGCATCACGGCCGCGCTGCCCACGCTCGTGGCCGCGTTTGCTCGCACTAGGCGCGGCGAAGAGATTCTGGAGCCGCGCGAAGATTTGGACCATGCCGCGAACTTCTACTACATGACCTTCGGCCGCGAACCGACCCCGGCCATCCGGAAGGTGCTCGATGCCTGCTTGATTTTGCACGCCGAGCACAACATGAACGCCAGCACGTTCACGGCCCGCGTCGTCGGCTCGTCGCTGGCCAATCCGTACGCGTCCATTTCGTCCGCAATCGGCTCGCTCTCGGGTCCGCTCCACGGCGGGGCCAACGAGGAAGTGCTGCTCCAACTCGAAGAAATTGGCACGAAAGAGAACGTGAAGCCCTGGCTCGACGCGAAGCTCGCGAAAGATCCGAAGCACAAGGTCATGGGCTTCGGGCACCGCATCTACAAGGTGAAGGACCCGCGCGCCACAGTGCTGCAGGAGCTCGCGGAGCAGGTGTTCGCCGAGACGAGCCGGCCGAAGAACTACGAGATCGCGATCGAACTCGAACGCGTCTGCGCGGGGATCTACGGCGTGAAGGGGGTCTATCCGAACGTCGATTTCTTCTCGGGCACGGTCTACCAGGCCCTCGGTATCCCGACGGATGTGTTCACCCCGATCTTCGCCATCGGCCGCGTCGCCGGCTGGCTGGCGCACTGGCTCGAGCAGCTCAACGGCAACCGCATCTACCGTCCGGAGCAGGAGTACACGGGCAAGCTGAACGCACCGTTCGTGCCGCTGGAAAAGCGGCCGTAGGATTTGCCCGACCTGAGTTCCGTTCTACCGTTCGGCGTGACCGCAACACCCACGCTCGAAGCGATCACCGTTCGCTCGGTGACCGACACCCCGCCACCCGTGCGGCGATTGCAGGCCCTCGGCTACTTCGAGCGAGCCGCCCCGGTCCGGATCATCCTCGGTTCGTTCCTGTTCCTCACGCTCCCCGTCGCGGCGTTCGTTCTTGTCCTCCCGAATGCGGCCGCGTTGACCTGGCTCTACATTTGGCTCTTCGGCGGCACGCACATCGTGCTGACGCTGACGATCTACGGGAGTCGGGCAAACCGCCGCTACTTCGCAAGCAGCCCGCGAAACGTCGCGGCGTTCATCGCGATTCCGCTGGCGCTGCTCGGTTGCTACTTCGCGATCCGCACGCTCGATCTGGCGGTGACGGTACCGTGGCTCGCCCTCGGCTTCTGGGCGGGCCTCCGCTTCTTCAACTTCTTCCACCTGACGCGCCAGACGTTCGGCGTCCATCAGATGTTCAAGGCGCGCACGAAGGCCAAGTTCCCGGCGTGGGCGAAACGCTGCGAGAACGGAACCGGCTTCGCGCTCGTGGCGACGCTGATGCTCACCCACGCGGCCGGCGGGGTTTGCCCGCTCTTGACGGAGTCATCGCCGGCGTTGCGAGTCGTTTGGGTCGCCTGTGCCGGTCTCGCAGCGATGCTGTTCGCCGCTTCGATGCTGGCGCTGCTCCGCACTCGATCTTCGCCCGCCGTCCACGCGGCGATGCTCTACTTCACCCTGCAAACGCTCGGCATGGCCGCGGCGACGCTTTACTTGCCGCTCTACCTCGCGGCGCTGGCGATGCACTACGTCGAATATCACGTGCTGATGGTGCCGCGGATCGCGAAGCAGGAACTCGACCCGGAATATCGCATCGATCGCGGCTACGGCTGGCTGCGGACGCACCGCGTCGCATTCCTCCTCGCGGTGCTCGGCCTTTCCGCACTCGTCACGACCGGGATGAGCGCGATGGATCTCGAGGCCTCCGGAAATGCGGAGTGGGCCACGCTGCTCACCGCCTTCGACGCACTGGTCGCGATCCACTACTTTCTCGAAATGCAGATCTGGAAGTTCAGCGATCCGCACATCCGCAAGAATTTGGAGGGCGTCTACTTCGCGAAGCGGGGGTGATTTTCACTCCCGCGCTTCTAATTTGAGTCCAAGTCGAGTCGAACCCTCTCTAACCGTCGCACATGAACCCCATGGGATTTCTGATTTTCGAAGGCGTTCGACGGTCGGTCGTCGCGCGGGAAGCGGGGCGGACATCGATGGAAGCAGTGGTCATCGAACTCGGAAAACCCGATTCGCACCGGTCGATTGACTTGGCCGACCTCTATACGACCAAAAGCGTGGTGCCGCGCGATCATCGCTACATCACCGGAAGCGAATATCCTCTGATGGTGCTCGGGACCGAACCGCCCCGGATCATCGTGCGTCCGCTGTATAATGCGAACGCGTTGACCCACTTGACGGCCATCCCGAATGTCCGGCTGACCTAGGGGAGTGACCATGCTGCTCGCCGAAACGAGAATTCAGACGATCCTCCCGTACTTGTTACATCTGGGGTTCGTCGAGATTCGCAACCTCGCCGGTGATGCCGCGAACTTGGCCCAGATCGCCAAACTCGCGGATGTGATGGAGTTTCTCCCCCGAGCCTTAGAACCCGGCTGCCGGCCCATCGAAGACTTCGTTATCCGCGAACAGTTCGAACAGTATCTCCGCGGCTTCCCGAACTCTTGGTACGCCTCCCGCTTCCTCGCTATCCTTGACGGCCTCGACACTCCAACCAACTACTGACGGCGTTCTCTCCATGCTCGATGCCGGTTTCATCCGCGACCACCTCGCCGCCGTGAAGGCCAACTGCGCGAATCGCAATGCGACGCCGGACGTGGATCGCATCGTCGCGCTCGACGACGAACGCAAGCAATTGCAGCGCGTCGCGGACGAAACGAAGGCGAAGCAGAACGAGATCAGCAAGAAGTTCCCGACCGCGAAGACGGCGGAAGACAAGCAGGCCCTGAAAGACGAAAGCGGCCGGCTGAAGGAGCGGGTGTCGGCCACCGATGCGCAGTTGAAAGCGGTGCAGTCCGACCTTCACGCGGCGCTGATGACCGTGCCGAACATGACGCACCCGGATGCCCCAGTCGGCGGGGATCCCTCGTCGAACAGGGTCGTCGCGGAGTTCGGCACCAAGCCCGCGTTCGATTTCAAACCGAAGGATCACTACGACCTCATCCACTGCCTCGACCTCGCCGACCTCGAAGCGGGCGCCCGCGTCGCCGGACAGCGCTTTTACTTCCTCAAAAACGAGGGTGTGCTGCTCGAACTCGCGCTCGTGCAGTACGCGATGCAGACGCTCATCCGCCACGGGTTCACGCCGATCATCACGCCCGACTTGGCCCGCGTCGAGGTGCTCGAAGGCATCGGCTTCATGCCGCGGGACAACGCCGAGACCCGGCAGGTCTATACCATCGCCGACTCGGATCTCTGCCTCATCGCCACGGCCGAGATCACCCTCGGCGGCATGCACCGCGATCAAGTCTTCGATGAAGCCGATCTGCCCCGCAAGTAC
>JAYVTJ010001033.1:0-2379 GCA_043774415.1 Fimbriiglobus sp.
CGTGACCTTCCAGAATCAGGCGACGGGCCAGACCGGCTGGTGGGACTTCGGCGACGGTTCGCCGCTGGAACCGTTCGAGCCGGAGAAGAGCGTCGAGCACCTCTACGCGAAGCCGGGCAATTACTCGGTGAAGCTCACGGTGCGCAACTTCCTCATGGAGGAGAACGACCGCAGCGTCCCGGTCGATCTCACGGCGGCGAGCGCGGCGGCGTCGGCGCCGACGATCAGCGACTTCACCGTCGAATCGGTCGGCGGCCTGGCCACGGCTCCGGCGACCTTCCGCGTCCGCGGCGAGGTGAAGAACGCCGAGCGCGTCATCTGGGATCTCGGCGGCGACAAGCTCGAAGTGACCGACTCGCCGGGGAGCTTCGAGAAGCTCGTCGTCATCGAGAAGGCCGGCACCTTCCCGATCCAGATGATCGGCCTCACGGGCAAGACGCCCGTGCGTAAGACGGCGATGGTGAAGGTCGAAGCCCCCGCGAATGGGGCCCTCTCGGTGGTGCTCCGAGTGACCGACAGCGGCACGCAGACGGAGCGGCGCGAGTTCCCGGAGACGGTGAACCTGCCGATCCCGGCGAAGGACGCGAAGCCTGTCGAACGCGTGCTGACGGCGAAGCCCGGCTACACCATCGCGGAGGCCAAGCTCGGCGCGGTGAAGTCGACGGCCATCAAGAACCTGAAGGTCGAAGTGGCGGCCGACAAGAAGAGCGCGAAGCTGACCGGGGAGTGGGCCAGCGTCGGCGACGCGGCGCAGAAAGCGACCGGCGGCTCGGACGTGATGGTGCCCGTGCTGCTGATCCAAGAGAAGGCCAGCGCCGCGACGCTGCCGACGGAGACGTTCGCCGCGGCGTTCACGGGCGAGGGCGGCTTCGTGATGGCGAGCGCCGACAACCCGACGCGCTCGGCGTCGCTGCCGCTGCCGAGTGCACCGGCCGGGTTCGTCGGGGGCCAGCGGAAGATGCAGCTCGAGATTTCGGAGATGGTCGGCGTGCGGACGGCGAAGATCGGCGTCGTAGACGATCTGAAGCTGCCCCTGCGGGCGACGATCACCTCGGCCGTGACGAAGCAGGTCTACATCATCGAAGCGAGCCAGCAGAAGAACGGCTCGCTGCGGGTCGTGCTGACGCCGGTGGCGGCGGGACGGGGGTGAGAGGCGGGAGGCTCACTTGTCCGGCGGGGGCGCGGGTTTGCCCTCGCGCTTCAGCTTCTCCTGCCGCTGCTTCTCTTCCTCCGCCGTCCACGGCCGACCGTCGACGGGGTTGATGATGTGAATCGTGCTGAATTTGGAGAACGACGCAGCCCGGTAGGTGATTGTCAGCGGGTTCCAGCTCCCATAGGCGCCTTCGACCTTCAGGTCGAGAACTTTGCCGGGGAGTTCGGCGATGCGATGGGAGCTGTTGATTGAGCCGCTGTTTTCCTGGCTATAATACCGGCGATAGAAGAGCCATGTGCGACTGCCGATCTCGATTTGCTGGATAAAGCCCCGCTCTTGTTTCTCTTTGGGCCAGCGCGCCATTTCGCCTTCGATGGCGACACTTTTGCTTACTAGAATATCGTCCGGATTGGGCTCGATCACTGCGAACTTGATGGGGGGCGCTTCGATTTTTCCTTCGTCGGTCTTCAGGGTTGCGCGCAGTTCGTAATCACCGGATTGGGAGAAAGTGTAAAACCCCCCGCGCGAAGCCGTGAAGCGGAAGGTGTTGATTTCACCCGAGGCCAGTTGCGGAAGCACCTTGGGGATCACGGCACGAAACGAACTGCCCCCGGAAATGGTCGGAGAATTGATCGGCTTCCCATCCGTTCGTTCGAGAGACACTCTCAGATCCTTTTTGACTGCCGATGTCACCAAAGGCATGTGGGAGCGAGTTGCGGACGAGCGATTAATCAAAGCCACTTCTGTTTCACAATAGCCAATGTACTCTTGCGCCAGGTATAGAGGCTGGATTTCGATGATACGGACGCGCAGCGCCCAACCGTGCTTGTCATGCGCGGAGGGCAAATATATGGCATTCGCTGCGATAGTCGCTATTGCGAGCCAGATCGGCGTCATGGGCGTTGCCTCGTACATGGCTGCTTCTACAAAACTAAACCTTCGTTCGTCCTCACGCGGAGTTCCCTCTGAACCGGCGGAAAGAACCGAACGGTGGCCAACTCGGCATTCGCAGGCGTTGGATTTTCAAACATCAGACACGCCTCATCCTCAGCGTCGAATGGGAGAGGGTTTCCGTTTTCGTTCGGATCGGTGGTGTGTTCCTCCGCGTTGAACAAGCCCGTAGTTTTATTGGGCTCTTCCCGGAATCCTGTGGGTGTTTTTCTACAGCTTCGGCAGTTGGCAGGTCAGGATTTTGAGTCTCAGGTAGTCCTCGTCGCGGAAGCCGT
>JAYVTJ010001034.1:0-7223 GCA_043774415.1 Fimbriiglobus sp.
AATCCATCGAATACGGCTTCATGGCATCCCCCCTACGGATGCCTCCGGTGTACCCGAACTCCAACGGCCGCGCTACACTGAACTCGAAACGAGACTAAATTGGACAATTCGGCGGAAGTGCCTTTCGGACAACGGGTTCGGCGATTCGTGCAATCGGGTATCCTCCGGCAAATTCCGTAGGCGTACCCCGTGGAAAAGTGAACTTGGTCGCCCGACGCTCACCGGCTACTTCGACAAATCTTTGCCGGCTTGAGCCGCGTAGTCCGCGAATTGCTTTTCCCAGATCGCCTTCATCGCGCGCACTTTCTCCGGCATCTTCGGCGCGAGATTTTCCGTCTCCGAGCGGTCGGTCTTCATGTCGTAGAGTTCCCACGGGCTCTCCTTCCCCGCCGCGACGATCTTCCAATCGCCGACGCGCAGGGCGCGGTTTCCCTCGTGTAGCCACCAGATCGATTCGTGCGCGGCGGTGCCGTCCTTCGCGAAGAGCGGCACGAGGCTGATACCCGGCGGCGCGGGCACGGGCAGACCGTCCCACGTTTCGGGTCGCTTGCCACCCACCGCTTCGAGGACGGTCGGAACCAAATCGATGATGTGCCCCGGCGTATTGCGGAGGCCCGCTTTCGCGATCCCCTTCGGCCAGTGGAGGATCAGCGGCGTCGCGATGCCCCCTTCGTGGACCCACGTCTTGTGGCGCCGGAACGGAGTGTTCGCCAAACTCGACCAGCCCGGGCCGATGCTGAGGAACGTCGCCCCCGTGCCGCATTCGGCGTGCGGATCGTGGCCGTCGCCGCGGACCATCATCTCGGCGCTCGCGCCGTTGTCGGAAAGGAAGAAAATCAGCGTGTCGTCGAGTGCATTCATCGCTTTCAACTGGGCGAGGACGCGGCCGATCTCGCGGTCCATCCGATCCACCATCGCCGCGTGGACGGCCATCTTGTCGGCTTGGAAGGCCCGCTGATCGGCGCTCAGATCCTTCCACGCGAGCGGGCGGTTCACCTCGTTCGGCCCGAGCTTCTTGAGCGCTTCGGGGAGGGCGTAGGGCGGCCCGAGATCGCGCTCGATGGGGGCGAGCGCGCTGCCGCCGAGGCCGAACTTCTTCATGCGCTGCCAGCGGGCTTCGCGGAGGGTGTCCCAACCGTCGAGGTAGGTCTTGCGGTAGCGGGCGATGTCTTCCGGCGGCGCGTGCAGCGGGAAGTGCGGGGCGGTGAAGGCGAGGAACTCGAAGAAGGGCCGCTCCGGATATTTCTCGGCGTGCTCCTTCAGACACTTGATGGCATGATCGGCGATGGCCGTGCTGGAGTAGTACTTGTCCTTCGCGCCGACGGCCGGGAGCGGCTTGCCGTCCTCGGTGTGGAGCTTGGGCGCGAAGTGCCGGTCGAAGTCGTCGAGGGTGTACGAGTGATCGAATCCGTTCGCCAGCGGCTTCCCATCGACGTGCCACTTTCCCGATTGATACGACCGATAGCCGAGGGGTTGGAGCATTTCCGGCAGGAGCTTGGCCCAGCCCGGTCGGATGCCCTGCGCTCCGCTTTTCACGCCGGGCACGCTGTCGCGGCGCACCTGCTGGGCGTAGTACCCCGTGAGGATCGCGGCGCGCGACGGCCAGCAGCGGGCCGTGTTGTAGAACTGCGCGAAGAGCAGCCCGTCCTTCGCCAAGCGGTCGAGGTTCGGCGTCCCGATGTCGCCGCCGCAGCAGCCCGCATCCGAGAAGCCCATGTCGTCCGCGACGATGATGAGCACGTTCGGCCGAGTCGGTTTCGGATCGTCGGCGCGCAACTCGTTCGCGGCGACCGTCAGCAGGAGAACGGCGGCGAGCGACTTCGCGAAGATCATTGTGTCCGCCACGGTCGAAATCCTCCTAGTGACCCATGGCGACGAAGCCCGCCGACCGCTGCCCCGTCCGGCAGATGTCCATGACGCGGCCGTTCTCGTCGAGCGCCAAATGGAACCGCTCCTGCCCCTGGATGCGGTGCAGCGACAGGTGGTACTCCTGGCTGATGCGGTCGATGTGATGCAGCTTCTCCGCCGGCTGAGGCGGACGGATCTGCCCCCACGAACCGTCGCCGAGATAGACGACGCCATCGCCGTCGGCCAACCCGTGGATGAGCGCTTTGGTGCGCTTGAACATGTGATCGTGGTGTTCGAGCACCACCGGCACCCGGTACTTTTCGAAGAGCGGAACCCAGTGCTGGCGCTGGTCGGCCCCGGTGCCGGCGATCTTGTCGGTCCCCATGCTGCGGGCCGACGGATACGCCGGGACGTGGTTCACGACCATCACATGCGGGTGATCCCGGCGGGCGCAGAGTTCCCGTTCGAGCCAATCGGTCTGATCCCCTTCGACCTTCGACGTGTGCCCGGTGTCGAGAAGCACGAGGGTCAGGTAGTCGCCGAAGTCGAGCGTCGCATAGCCGGTGTCCGGATAGAGGCCGTCGAAGAGCGCGTAGAAGAACGGAGCCTTCTCGCGCTTCGTGCCGAAGCCGCCGTTCACTTCGTGATTGCCGAGGCAGGCGATCATCGGGATCAACCGGCCGTCGCGGCCGATCATGTGCTTGCTGTAGTTCCGCAGGAAGGCGAGGTTCGTTTCGACCGAGGTGCCGTTGTCGTAGGCCAAGTCGCCGCCGATGACGGCAAACGCCGGGTCCTGCCGTGCGGCCTGGATGTTGTTCGCAACGGTGTGGGGATTCACACCGCAATCGCCACCGGAGATGAATTGGATGGCCCGCGTCGCCTTCGCCGGCATCGTCTGGAATCGGAAGGTCGCCGACTTCGAGCCGATGCGGAAGTCGTAGTCGGTTCCCGGCATCAGCCCCGTCAACTCGGCGCGGAAGACTTTCAAATCCGAGGTCGGATGGTACGGCTTCGCAATCGTCGGCTGCACGGCCCATCCCGTGAAGACTGACGGCTGCGTGCTCCCGACGACGGCCGCGAGCGGAGCGTGGAAGCCGGACGTGATCGGCCGATAGTGGATGGTCGTATCGGCCGCTTCACCGAGCGGCGCCACCCACTGCACGGTCATCGTGGTCGTCGGGTCGCGGTGCCACGTCAGGAAGAGCGTGCTCGGCCGGTACGCCGACTCACCGGCGACCTTCGGGGCGTTCGCTCGGGTGAGGAGCTGTGCCTGCGGCGCGGACGGGTGCTGCATCAGGGTCAGGCCGCCGACCGACGCCGCGAGGAACGACCTTCGGGACAAACTGGACATGGGAAAGGCTCGGCTGGCGGGGAGATCAGACTTCCCTATTGTCGTCGGGCGGTATCGATTCCACCAGCGAATTCTTCGGCGGTTCGATCACCGCGTATCCGCCTTGAACTTGAAGGTCGGCTTGCCGGTGATATCCGAACTGACAAAGCTCGGGCACCAGTAGCGTTCGATATGTTCGATCACGCGGTCGGTGCCGTCGAAGTGCGTCTTGGCACCGGGCCGCTCGGGATTGTACATCGTGTCGGTCAGGTCGCGGATGAGCGCCACCGACTTGCCGAGGCGGACCATTTGCCGGATGGCGAACGGGCGGCCGAGGACGCACATGTTGAGGTGGACGCCGCAGAGAATCACATGGTCGATCTTCCGTTCGGCGAGCAGGTTCCATGTCTCCTGGCCGTCGTCGGTGATGGCGTCCGCATCGCCGATTTCGATGGCGACGGTTTGGCGTGACCAGGCCGAGCGGATTTCGCACTTCACCTTGCAGTCGCAGCCCATGTCGGAGTCGTCGATCGGCAGCACGCCCTCTCGTTTGGCGTCGGGCCAGTTCCACGCCGTGCCCCAGCGCTCGGTCGTCGCGAGCGGCGACGGTGCTTTGGCGAACGGAGATTCTTTCGCGCGCTTCCGCTGGGGAGTGTCCTTGTAAAAGGCGGTGCAGGTGCTCGGCGCATGGATGATGAAGACACCCTGCTTCCGGGCGACCTTCAGCATCTCGTTCAACGGCCCCGCGAGTTCGCCGACGCGGCCGGTCGCCGACTTGCACCAGTGGTCGTCCCACATGTCGCAAACGATGATCGCCGTCGCCTTCGGGTTCCACTCGGCCTTCTTCTCGACGGCCGGCACGGCGGGTTCGCCCGGCACCGCAGCGCGCGAGCGGAGGGTGAGTTTCAGAGTCGCAGGCTCTTCGGAGGCCTGAACGACGGCGAGCATTCCGAGACCGGCGATGGCGCTGAGAACGATGCGGACCACAGGTGACTCCACGGGAGAAAGTGAGGCATCGGGGATAGGAAGTGTACCATTCCGCAGCGCAATCCGCTTGCGTCGGCGTCGATTGCGGGATACTTCTAGATATGCCCTCCCGCTGCGGTGCCGGTACTGGCGCCTCCCTTCGATTCTCGGAGATTCCCGAATGCCGCTCTCCGCCTCGTGGTTCCGGGAGCGCTCCGACCGAGCCGTGTCGCGCCGCGATCTCCTCCGCGTCGGCGCCGCGAGCATCCTCGGGCTGACCCTGCCGCAGTGCCTCGCCGCCGCGGAAAAAGCCGGCAAGCGCGCGGCCGCGAAGAACGTCCTCGTGATCTACGAGCAGGGCGGCCTCTCCCACATGGATACGTGGGATCCGAAGCCCGATGCCCCGGCCGATCACCGCAGTCCGTTCAAGCCGATCTCCACGAGCGTCGCCGGGATGCAGTTCAGCGAACTGCTGCCGCTCACCGCGAAACTGGCCGACAAGCTCTGCGTCGTGCGCTCGATGAACCACGCCCGCGCCGGCGCCGATGCGCATCCGAACGGAACGCAGTACGCCCTCTCTGGCGCGCACCCAGCCGCATCCGCGATCACCATGCCCGACATCGGCTCCATCGCGTCGCATCTCATCGGCAGCCCGTGCCACTACCTGCCGCCGTATGTGATGGTGCCGGGGAACCACGAGCAGGCCGCCGAGACGCGGCACGGATTTCTGCCCGCCGGGTCGAAGGTCTTCAAGACCGGCGGCCGCGATCTCGCCGATCCGGCGTGGAAGATCGACGGGCTGATTCCGCGTACGGAGAATCAGGGCGATCGGCTGAGCGGTCGCAACGATCTGCGGAGCGCCCTCGACCTCCGCCAGGCGAGCGCCCGCCCCGGCACCGACGTTCAGGGGATGGATCGCTTCTACGATCAGGCGTTCGACATGCTGACGAGTCCCATGGTGACCGATGCCTTCGACCTGAAAAAAGAGTCGCAGAAGGTGCGCGACGAGTATGGCGCCGGGCACCGCGGCGCGTGCTACCTCGTCGGTCGGAAGCTCATCGAGGCCGGAGTGCGGTTCGTGACGGTCGATGCCCGCTGGCCCCAGTTGAAGGACACTCCGAAGGGCGGCAACCTGAACTGGGATCACCACGACCACATCTACGCGAAGCAGACCTGCGAACTGCCCGGTTCGACCGGCGCCGGCGCGGGCCGGTACGGCATCGCCCACTGGGTGATGATGGGGAGTGTGGACCGCGCCTACTCGGCGCTGCTCACTGATCTGCACGAGCGCGGGCTGCTCGCGGAAACGCTCGTCTGCTTCGTGAGCGAGTTCGGGCGGACGCCGAAGATCAACAAGGCCCAGGGACGCGATCACTGGACGCACGCGTACAGCATCGTATTCGCGGGGGCCGGGGTTCGAGGCGGACAGGTGATCGGCCGGACGGATCGCGAGGGCGGCTACGTCACCGATGCACCCTACACCCCGGAAGACTACGCGCAGACGATTTATGCGAAGCTCGGCGTCGATCGCGAGAAGCCGCTCTACACGTCGAGCAACCGGCCGATCTTCTTCGGGCACGCCGGCAAGCCGATCCCCGGCGTGATGTGAGCGCGCGGCGGGACCGAAGGATTACTTGCCGAAGCGCTCGAGCGCCTCGCGGTTCAACTCGATGCCCAGTCCGGGCTTGTCCGGCAGTGTCAGGAACCCCTCGGCATCCGGGCGGAACGGCACCGTGATGAGGTCGTCCACATACGGCGACGGCGTGAGGAACTCGACGTATTTCGCCACCGGCAGCGCGCAGGCGAGCTGGATATCCGCGGCGAGTCCGACGGCCGTATTCCACCCGTGCGGCACCCACAGCACGTTGTGCTCGTATGCGCTCCACGCGATCCGCCACGCTTTGGTGAGGCCCCCGCACTTCGTGCCATCTGGAATGGTTTGGACAATCACCCCGAAGTCACCTCTGGTGTAGCACACATGTTTCGGCGACACTGAAGGGCATGAGCATCGACATCAACGGACTGCGGTACGAGATCGGAATCGGAACTGACGTGTCTCGTCCGGATGCGAAGAATGGGGCGTTCATCGAGATGAGGGCACTCGATACGCCCGGCCCGAACCCGTTCCTGATCGCCTTTCGCTTGAATTCAACTGGAGCGATCACGGTCAGCATGTACCGAGAAGATATCGATTTGGCGGTGCTGAAATACTTCCTCCAAGTCACTGAGCATGAACTTGACCCGAACCACTGGCCGTTGTGGGAAGATCTTGGCTGAGAGCTAGCTAAAGGTTGAACTCCAACAACGAATCCTATGCATTCCCGACGCGATTTCCTCTTCGGCACCGCCGGCGGCTTCGGCGGGCTGGCGCTCTCGCAGCTCCTCGCGGCCGAGGGGGCGAAGGGGGTGCCGCACCACAAACCGAAGGCGAAGCGCGTCGTCCAGTTGTTCATGGCCGGCGGGGCGAGCGCCGTCGATCTCTTCGACTTCAAACCGGAACTCGTGAAGCATCAAGGCAAGCCGGCAAACTTCGGCGAGAAAGTCGAAGCCTTTCAGGATGGCCTCGGGCCGTGGTTGAAGCCGCTGTGGGATTTCAAACCGTACGGGAAGGCCGGCAAGCTCCTCTCCGAGACGGTGGCGCCACTCGGGGACGTCGCCGATGAACTGGCGTTCGTCCACAACATGGTCGGCAAAACGGGGGTGCACAGTCAGGGCACCTTCCTGCAGGCGACGGGCTTCCAATCGCCCGGCTTCCCCGGCGCCGGCTGCTGGATCAGCTACGGACTCGGCACGCTGAACGAAAACCTGCCGACGTTTGTGGTCATGCCCGATCACCGCGGCTTTGCCTCCAACGGCACGAAGAACTGGGACTCGGCCTTTCTGCCGGGGCAGCACCAGGGGACCGTGATCTACCCCGGCCGCGACAAGCCGATCGCCGATCTCTTCCCCGGCAAGCACGGAGGCTACATCACGAAGGCGAGCGATGCCGACACGCTGAAGGTGCTCGAGCAATTGAACGGACTCCACGCGAAGGAGCGCCCGGGCGACGACCGGCTCGAAGCGCGCATCCGCAGTTACG
>JAYVTJ010001035.1:0-10871 GCA_043774415.1 Fimbriiglobus sp.
GTTGCCATCGCCGAAGTCTTCGACCGCCGGCGATTCGGCATTATTCCATTCGACCAAGTAGCTGCCGTCGGCCAAACCGCTGAAGGTATAGTGCCCGTCGCTCGATGTTTGCGTGGTCGAGACGAGCGTGCCGTCGAACAGCCTCAGGTTGACAGATCGGTTCCCGAGACCGGGCTCCGACGTATCGTGGAGTCGATCGGGATGGAAGGCGTCGTCCCAGACCATCCCCGAAATCGTGCCCGTCGATTGGACCGCGTCGTTGTCGAACAGTTGGATGCTTGCGCTGCCCATCGTGCTGACTTGGTACGACTGACCGTACAGCGGCGTGTACACGGTCAGCCCGATCGTCTCCGTCCCTTCAACGAGGGCGTCATCGGCCGCGCGCAGCACGAGCGTCGCCGTGCTCGACCCGGCGGCGAATGTGATGGACCCGAAGGCGCTGCCGATGCTTTCGTAGTCGCCATAAGGGAACGCCATGCCCATCAGCGTCGTGGCGCCGTAGTCCACCGTCAGCGCGGCGGTCGTGTCGCCCGTCCGCGTGAAGGTAAACGTGCCATCGGCGCCCCCTTCGGCCGCATCGGTGCCGGCGGCGATTGACACCGTCGGCAACGGGTTGCCGGGTGGCATGTACGGTGGCGGCATGGGAGGGGTATAGGGAGGGGGCATCGGTGGCACCATCGGCGACGGTGGCACAGGGGGCACGACTTCGACGGCGCTCATCATCCAGACGCGGTCGTTGTAATCCCAATCGCTGCCGGACGCGGAGCCGGCCATGTCTTCGAGCCAGATGGAACCGGGGCCGACAAGGAATGGCTTGTGGTCAGCCGATGTCGCGCCGACAGTCGCCGGGCCGAAGGTGTAGGTCAGCGTCTCTCCGCCGACCTGCGCCGTGACGGTGCCGACGATGGCCTGCGCGACGGCGGCTTGCAGGGTCGCGGCTTCGACGAGGGTGTCACCGTCGGCGTTCGTCGGCAGGGACGCGTTCGCCGAGAGTCCGCCGGAGATGGTCGCGGCCGTGTCGCCCATCATGCCGGCGCCGGGAGTCCAAAGGTGGATGGCGAAGAGGGCCGGCACGTCGCGCGCCTCCAACTGCTGGAGGTTCAGCCGTGGTAAGCGGGGGGGTGGTAGCGGTTCTGCGGCCGAGCCAAGTTCGCAAAGAGCGGATCATCGCGAGGCTCGTGGGGCAATTGTGGAGGTGATCGTCGAGCATCCGAAAGCGAGAGTCAAGCGAAATTTCCGAATCGGACGCAAGTCGTTGGCCGGACGGGCACGTACCCACGTTTCGGTCATTTCGGTCATTTCGGTCATTTCGGTCGTTTCGGAAGGGGGGGTACCGAAAGCGACCGAAACTGAAACCGAAATCGCCGCCGACCCTCTAAACTGAGTTCCACCATGATCCCATTCGCCTGGCACAGCCCGCATCCGCTCGTGATGGGCATCGTCAACGTCACGCCCGACAGCTTCTCCGATGGCGGCCTCCATGCCGACACCGATTCGGCCGTCGAGCATGCGCTGCGCCTCGTCGCCGAAGGGGCGGACATCCTCGACATCGGCGGCGAATCGACACGGCCCGGTGCCGCCATTGTGCCGCTCGATGAAGAACTGCGGCGAGTCGTCCCCGTGATCGAGCGCTTGGCGAAGCTCACACACATCCCGATTTCCATCGATACGAGCAAAGCGGAGATCGCGGAGGCCTGCGTCGCGGCCGGGGCGAGCATCATCAACGATGTCGCCGGGCTGCGCGACCCGGCGATGCTCGGAGTCGCGGCGCGCACGGGCGCCGGAGTCGTCGTCATGCACATGCGGGGCGACCCGCGGACGATGCAGCTCGATCCGACTTACGACGATGTGGTGGAAGATGTGCAGAGGTTCTTCGCGGAGCAAATCGAGGCTCTGCTGAGTGCGGGAATCGCGCGATCTGCGCTCGCGCTCGATCCGGGCATCGGCTTCGGCAAGAAGTTGGATCACACCCTGCAGCAGTTGCGGGAACTCCCGCGGTTGCAGGCTTTCGGCTTGCCCGTCTGCCTCGGCGTCTCGCGCAAGGGTTTCCTCGGGCAGATCACGGGGCGACCGCGCAGCGAGCGAGCGTCGGCTTCGCTCGCCGTCGCCTGCTTCGCACTGCCGCAGGGCGCCGCACAGATTCTCCGCGTCCACGATGTGCAGATCCACGCCGATGCGGTGAAGCTCTGGCGGGCGATTCACTCCTCCTGAATGACGACCCCGCCGAGTTCGATTTTGCGGTAGAGCGAACTCAGCCCGATGCCCATGCGCTTGGCGGCATCGCGCTTGTCGGGCGTCTGCTTCAAAATGCGCTCGATGTGCGTCTTCTCCGCTTCGCGCACGACATCGTCCAAGCTGTCCGAATTGCGGACGACCCCGCCGCCGCCCGCGATCGCCTCCGGCAAGTCGGCGGCTTCGACGAGCGGCGGTTCGCCGAGCACCACGGCGCGCTGGATCGCATTGTCGAGTTCGCGGATGTTCCCCGGCCAGCGGTAGCTCTGCACCCGCTGCATCGCCTCATGGGAGAGGCCGATGAAGGGCCGGCCCGACTCCCCGCAGTGCTTCGCCAGCAGGAAATCGACGAGCGCCGGCAGATCTTCGCGGCGCTCGCGCAGCGGCGGCAGCGTCAGCGCCACCACGTTCAGCCGGTAGTAGAGGTCGTTGCGGAAGCGCCCCTCGGCGACCTCCTTCGCGAGGTCGCGGTTCGTCGCCGCGAGGATGCGCGCCTGCACTTTCACCGGCTCGTTCGCGCCGACGGGCAGCACTTCCTTTTGCTCGAGCGCACGGAGCAGCTTCGCCTGTGTCCCCGGCGGCAGTTCGCCGATTTCGTCGAGGAAGACGGTGCCCGCCCCGGCGTGGAGGAAGACGCCGGCCGAATCGCGGTCGGCGCCGGTGAACGCGCCCTTGCGGTGGCCGAAGAGCTGGCTCTCGAGCAACTCGCCGGGGATCGCGGCGCAGTTGAGCGCGAGGAAGCGGCCGTCGGTCGGCTTCGCCGCCTGGGCGAAGCGGTGGATGGCGCGGGCCAGCAGCTCCTTGCCCGTTCCGCTCTCCCCCAGAATCAGCACGGTGCTGGACGACGGTGCCACGCGTCGGGCGAAGTCCATCACCTGCTTCATGGCCCGGCTCTGGCCCGTCACCATTTCGCCGCCGTCGGCGACGCGGTTCAGCTCCCGGCGCAGCCAGCGGTTCTCGCGGGTCGCATCGCGGAGCTTCAGCAGCCGGCGGATTTTGCCGCCCACTTCTTTGAGCAGGATCGGCTTCATCAGGTAGTCGTGGGCCCCCTTCTGGAACGCTTCGATGGCCGTTTCGACGGTGGCGTAGGCCGTGATGAGGATGACGAACGTCTCGGGGCTGATGCGGCCGAGCTGCTCCAGCACTTCGATACCGTCGAGACCGGGGAGGTTGATGTCGCAGAGGACGAGGTCGAAGGCGCGCTCGGCGGCGAGTGCGAGCGCCTGCTCGCCGGAGCCGCAGGTGCGCACATCGCAGCCTTCGCGCTGCAGATACTCGGCGAGCGTATCGCGGATGACCGGTTCGTCGTCGACGACGAGGATCGCGGGGGGGATGGGGGTCACGGGCGACTCGGCGGATCGAGGTAACCGAAGAGTTCGGGCAGTGGCAGCGCGAAGCCCGGCAGCACAGTCCCGCCGTCGAGGATGTCGGCTCCGCTCAGCAAGACGAAGTCGGTCGGGCAGCTCAGGATCCAACCCGCAAGGTAGCTTTCCCGAAGTCCCGTCGGCTTCTCCACGAGTTTGCCGTCGATGAGTTCGACCAAGCGCTTGTCGTCGCCGTCGAGCGCTTCGAGCGCGTCGGCTTCCGTGGCCCACGCGGTCTGCGCGGGCGCTTCGAGGAGTTCGACCGGACTCACGCTGCACCTCGGGATGGGGGACGAGAACCGCACGGCTATTCTACGCGGTAAAGGTACGCGGCCGCACCCGGCGCTTCGTGGTGCGCCACCCGGGCGCCTCGGCCATCGAACGCGGCGCGCAGCCACGTCTCCTCATCGCGATGGCGGTGCGACACGAGCACCCAGACTCGCCCCGGCGGCAGCTTCGCGATTTCGCCGCGGTACTGCGAGGGATCATCGCGGTGAATCTCCCCGCGGATCACGGACTCGGGCGGGAAGTCGTAGCGCGGGGAATAGAAGTCGAACGCCGGCCCCGCCCCGGCATCGCCCGACCCGCCGTAGACGTAGATCCGATCCCCCGGGCGCCACTCCTCCTTCACGCGGTCCAGCACGATCCGGATTTCTTCGGCGCGCGACGGAGTGCGGATCTGCACCGCGGCTTCGTGCAGCGCCGCGACGGCGAGCACGGCGGGGACGATGCACGCGATCCACCCGACCCGTTCGCGCAGCGCGCCGGCGACCGCCATCGCACCGCGCGCGACGAGCAGAGTCGCCGGCGGCACGAGGAAGAGCAGCAGCCGCCCCGCGAACGGATACTTGTGCACGGCCGAAGCGATCAGCCCGAAAAGCGCGGGGAGCACGACCGCCAGTAGCGGCCAGCGCGCCTCGCGGAACCAGACTGCTGCGCCGAGGAACGCCAGCACGGCGGCGAGTCCAGTCGCGGGGACGAGCCGACCGCCCCAGCCGCCGGGGTTGCGGAAGAGATCGAACGCGTGTTCGATGAGCCAGAGGATCAGCTCCGGCGAGCGCGGCGGGAAATGCCCGGCCCAGTAGTCCAAGAGGTAGTCGTTCGACCCCATGTCGCGGAGGCTCACGAGGTACACGCCGGCGAAACTGAGGAGCCAGACCGCACCGACCGCGAGCATCCCCGCGCTGCGCGCCCGATCCTTCGCCGCGATCGCCCGACCGAAGAGGGCGACGCCGAGACCCGCGAGCACGAAGAGCGCCGGATGCGAACACCAGACGGCGACCGCGCCGCCGGCGCCGAGCGCGATCCAGCGGCCCGCGCGGACTCCGCCCGAGAAGAACGGCGCGGCCGCGGCGAGCAGCCCGGCGGCGATGGCCGCGTCGCTCGAATACTGCTTGCATTCCGACGCGTAACTCACGGCGTACGGCGACACCGCGAAGAGCAGGAAGGCGAAGTGTGCGGACGGCCTCGGCAAAAGCCGGAACGCGGCGCCGCCGAATGCGATCAGCCCGGCGAGGGACGCGAGGAACGGCACGAGCCGCAGGGCACGCTCGGTGGGACCGAAGCATTCGACGCTCAGCTTCGTCGCCAGCAGGAAGCCGACGGGGGCGCCCTGATTGCGGTCGAGCGGTTCGAGCAGCCGCGCCGGACTGCGCCCGACGACGTTCAGCGCGATCATCGCCTCGTCGATCCAGAGCGAGCGGTCGGAGGTGAACGCGGCCGTGCGGAGGGCGGCGCCGAGCAGGACGATCGCGAGGATGAGGGCGATGTGCGGCCGCGCCGCGGGGATCACCACGGAACCCGGCCGGGGTTGAACAGCCCCTTCGGATCGAGCGTCGCCCGGATGCGGCCCATGAGCGCGCGGTCGCCGCGGTCGATCCCCCAGACGGGGAGCACCGCCTTCCACGCGCTCGGGCAGCGCAGGATCTGCACGTTGTCTTCGCGCGCCGGGCCGAGCAGCTCGCCGAGGATCGCCGAGAGGCGGTCGGGTTTCGCTTCGTCCGGGATGTGGACGAACGCGATCCCGTTGCCCGCGTGGGCGTGGACGACCGCCTGCGAATGCGCGGCATCGGCCTTCAGCGCGAGCGCCGCCACCGCACTCGGGCGCGTGTTGAACTTCAGCGTGCTCGATCCTTCCCGACCACTCTGGAGAGCCGTCAGTCCGGTCCAGAGCTTGGCCGCATCCGCGTCGCGGATCACGGTGAGGTCGCGCAGCGGCGTCCCGGCGCATTCGCCTTTCAGCGTCTCGATCTGCCAGGCGACCGTCGCGGCCTTCTCCTCGAAGCCGCAGGCGATGAGCCACGGTTCGGAATCCGGGAGCGCGACCCCGATCGCTTTCACGGCCGCGCGGTTGAGGAGTTCGACCGCGACGGGACGACTCAGCGAAGCGTGGATGCGGTCGAGCGTCGGGGCGACGGCCGACGCCGGCACACCGAAGACGACGAACGCCGACGCTTCCGGCATCGGCTTCACCTTCAGCGTGACCTCCGTGATGATGCCGAGGGTGCCGAGCGCCCCGGCGTGCAGCTTCATGAGGTCGTACCCGGCGACGTTCTTGACCACGCGGCCGCCCCCCTTCACCTCGACGCCTTCATCCGTCACGAAATGGATGCCGAGAACCGCGTCGCGCCAAGTGCCCTGCGTCAGGCGGCGCGGGCCGTTGCTGTTCGTCGCGAGTGCGCCGCCGACGGTCGCCGCCTCGGGGTTCGCCCCGTCGATCGGGAGCCACTGCTTTTCGGTCTTCAGCAGCGCCGCGAGCTGCGCCAGCGTCGCACCCGCTTGCAGTGTCACCGTCATGTCGCGGGCCGGGTAATCGACGACGGCGTTCATCCCGGTCAGATCGACGGCGAACCCGGTCTTCGTCGGCACGAGGCCGATGCCGGAGTGGGTGCGGCCACCGCGCGGATAGAGGGCGTGCCCCTCCGCGGCGGCTCCGCGCACGAGGTCGCCGAGTTCGAGCGCGTGGGCCGGTCGGCGGACGGAAAGCGATTCGGGGGGGAGGGCGTCCGCCACGGCGGTCTCGGTGGTGGGGTATCGATGCGACTGTTCTACGAAGTGCGTCAGCGGCCCGCGAAGAGGAGGCCCCGACTCGCCTTCGCCGCTCGGCCCGACGGCTCGCCCGGCCGGTCGAGCGTGCCGACTTGCAGCAGCAGGACGCGCTGGCGGATGCGGTCGGTCTGGTGCGAGAAGAAGTAGGCCTGGCCGAGTTTCTCGGCGGGGTCGTCGGCGGCGCCGATCACGAGGAGGTCGGCGCGGCCGAGGATCACTTCGAAGGCGAGCGCCGGGTACGTTTCCGAGGCGCGCTGGTCGGTGCGGGCGAAGCCGGAGCCGTCCGAGGTGGGCCGGAGCCAGGGCTGGCGCTCGCCGTGCTGGATCAGGAATTCGCCGCGGAGTTTCAGCCGGTCGCCGGGCAGCGCGGTCGCCGTCACGTTCAGTCCGCATTCGACGAGGTCGAACGCCTTCGCCTTCGCCGGGTCGTTGAACTTGGCCACCGCGCCGATCGTGCACCGTTCGATGGGGCCGTTCACCGGGATCACCCGCGGCTTGCCGGCGACTCCGCTCCGCAGCATGGGGCTGAGGACGGTGGCGTCCGACGAGGCGAGCCGTTCGAGTTCCGCCGGGGGGGCGCTCGTGAACACGCCGAGGCGCAGACCGTTGAGCGCGAGCAGCGTCGTCTGTTCGTGGTTGAGCGGGTTGGTCGCTTCGGCCCAAAGTCCGGAGTTGAGGTAGGCGCTGCCGGCGGGCTGATCGACGAGCCGCGTGTGGAACCCGAGCCGCGTTTCGCCTTCGGGAGCCGCGGCGGCTCGCAGTTCGCTCGGTTTGGATCCGCGCGGCTCGACCGGCTTCGGTTTGGGCATGACGAGATTGCAGCCCGACCCCGCGGCCGCGAACAGTCCGGCAACCAGCGCCCCGCGCAGCCCGCGCCGCCGATCCATGGCGATCCCTTCGAAGCGAGCATCCGTGTCAGAATGGCGGCGGGAATAGCGGGGGGAAGGAGGGGCGTCAAGGAGAATGCGCGACCGGTCTACCTCCAGATTTTGGCGATACTCGCCCCTGTGGTGTGGTCGCCCGAATCCCTTTGCCTCAAGTCGCCCCCCCGCTTCGCCCGATTCTACAGATGGCGCAGACTCCGCATTCCGTGCGGTTTGTGCGGGCGACCGGGAGGAGCGGCGATGGGACTGCGGTTCGCGGCAATCTGCGGGGTCGGCGCCGTGCTGCTGCTCGGGCGCGCGGCCGCGCAGGAGCCGAAGTACTGGCCCAACGAGAAGATCAGCTTCCCCATCGACACCGACAAGCTCGCCGCCCTCGACCCAAAACCGGCGAAGCTGCGCTTCTACGCCGCCCCGCCCAAGGGCAAGTTCGAACTCGTCGCCGAGCGTCGCATCGACGAACTCGAAGAGATCGTCGATCCCGGCACCAAAGCGGTCCGGCGCGGCTTCAATTACAAAGCCCGCGGCGACGGCCTCGAGGAGTTCGCCCTCCAGTACGTCTACGGCAACGGCGACATCGTCCCCGTGAACTCGGCGCTGACGCCGCAATTCCGCATCGTCTTCGACACGCGGCCGCCGCTCGTCCGCGCCGTCGCCACCGCGAACAGCACCGTGGCTTGGACCGTCGAAGACGAAAACCTGCTGCCCGATTCCGTACGCGTCGATGTGAAGTACCCGAACCTGCAGGAGTGGTCACCCGTGTCGGTGCGCTCCTTCGGCACCAAGGACAGCTACACCTGGAAGGAAATTCCGAGCGGCAAGGTGCTGGAGGTTCGCGTCACGGCGAAGGACCGGGCCGGGCACCTCGGGCAATCGAACATCGTCCGCATCCCCACGGCGAACGTCGGCTCCATCGACGGCGGCAGCGGCGGCGATCCGCTGCGGACGACCCCGGGCGGCCGCGTCGGCACCGGCTTCGGCGGGCCGGACGATACCCCCAACCGCCCGCAGATCGAGTACGTGAAGTCGTCCGACCTCAATGTGAAGTCGAAGCTGACGCGCGTGACCCGCTCCGGTGTGAAGGAAGCGATCCTCTGGGTCAACGACGGCAAAGGGTGGAAAGAAGACAGCCGGCTGAAGGTGGCCATCGAAGCGAACGCGAAGGACCCCGCCGTCGATATGCCGTACAAGGCGCCGAAGGACGGGCTGTACGGGTTCATCGTGCTGCCGGTGAGCGGCGCGGGCTACAAGCCGGACGACCCCCGCGACGGAGACGCGGCCCAGTGGCTGGTGGAAGTGGACACGACGCCGCCGGTGATCGAGATCCGCACGATCCGCGTCGGCCCCGGCGGGCTGAGCGGCCCGCGCGTCGAGATCGACTGGACGGCGACCGACAAGAACTTGATGCCGGAGCCGATCACGCTGGAATATGCGAAAGACGCGAACGCGCCGGACAAGGACTGGAAGGTGATCGCGGCGAAGATCCCGAACAGTTCGCGGTACGTTTGGGAAGTGGACGACAAGGAACTCTGGAAGTTCCACATCCGCGCGACCTGCCTCGACAAAGCGAACAACAGTGCACGGAGCGTCTACAAGGACCCGGTGATGGTCGATCTCGAGAAGCCCTCGGCGGTGATCGAGAAGGTGAACGGCGGCGCGGCCCCGCCGCCGGTGAACCGCAACTTCCGCTCGCCGGAACCGATGAACGAGACGCCCATGATCGTCTCGCCGATGGTTCCCGTGGCGCAGCCGCCGCTGCCGGCCCCGACTCCCACGCCCGTGCCGAAGGTGGAACCGACTCCGGCCCCGAAGCCGCCCGTCGTCGCGCCGAAGGCGGAACCGATACCGCTGCCTCCGATCGAAGCGCCGCCGCTCTTGCCGCCCGGCGCGCCCGAAGTGCCGGTGGTGCCGAAGCTTCCCGGCGCGGGCTGAGAAGATACACTGGCTCTGCCCGCATTCGGGGCGGAGGGTTTCCGATGGCATTCAGCGACTTCCAATATCCGGACGTGCTCAAGCAGTTGGGGCTCACTTTCGCCAGCGCGAGCGATCTATTCGCCACAATACCTTCGGTCACCGCCGGCCCGAGCCTGGTCGCGGATCTCCCGGCCTTCTCGCGGTTGGCCCTTGCCAGCGGCACCGAGAAGGCCCGCTCCGAATGGCTCATCGCGCCCGTGCTCGGCGACGCTTGGGCGCGCTACGACGGCCGCATCAGCCTCTACTCGGGCACCGGATTCTCGGCGGATCCGCAAGCCGGGCTTTCGGGCTACGTCGATTTCCTGCTGAGCCGCAGCCCGCAGAACGTCTCCGTGACGCCGCCCGTCGTGATCCTCATCGAAGCGAAGAACGAGAACATCGCGGGCGGTTTGGGCCAGTGCATCGCGGCGATGGTCGGCGCCCAGCGGTGGAACCTCCGCGAGGGGACGCCGTGCGATCCGGTCTACGGGTGCACGACGAGCGGCTCGGTCTGGAAGTTCCTCCAGCTCTCGGGGACGATCCTCACGCTCGACTTGAACGAGTACACGATCACCCAGCTCGACCGCATCCTCGGCATCCTGATCCACATGATCGGGGTCCCGCCGACCCGCTGACAGTCCGCTGTCAGCCGCCGCTGCGCTTCGCTTGGAACCCGAGCCGCGTCAGCTCCTCGACGATGCGGTCGCGGTGATCCCCCTGGATCTCGATGCGGCCGTCCTTCGCGGTGCCGCCCGTGCCGCACAGCGACTTCAGCTTCGTCGCCAGCTCCTTCAACTCCGCATCGTTCAGCGATAGATCGAAGATCGTCGTCACCCCTTTGCCGCGTCGGCCGGCCGTCTCGCGACCGACCTTCGCCGCGCCGAGCTTCTTCGGTTTAGGCTTCGCCTCGGGCGCGGGTTCGGGCGTCTGGCCGCCGCCGCCGAGCATCCGCGCGATCAGGCCGTTCACCATCACCTCGATGGCGGCGAAGTCCTTCGCGTTCCAGAATTCGACCCGGTCGTCGGCTCCGGGGAAGGCCGCGCGGAAGGTCGGTTCATCGAAGGCGACGACGCGCTGTGCGGATCGGAACTCCTCTGCCGTGACCGCGTGCGGGGAGCGCGCCGTCGCCATGAGATCGCGGAGGTTCGCCTTCATCAGGAAGTCGAGCGCATCCCTCGGCATCGGCCCCGAACCGGGGGAAGTGCCGCGCGAGATGGCCCGCATCGGCAGGTTCAGCTTCGCCGCCGCGGCGTTGAACGCGACCTCCGCAACCCGGCAGCGCCGCAGATTCCGCACGCCGACGAGCAGGATGGTGGAGTGGCTCATGTTCTTCTTTCTACCGACATCGCAACTGTGCATCTGTTCCGGTACGCTCCGGGAAATGATTCCAGCG
>JAYVTJ010001036.1:0-4357 GCA_043774415.1 Fimbriiglobus sp.
GCGCTCGGCATTCGCTCTGCTCATCTCCCTCGCGTTCGCTCCGTTCACCTCCGCCGAATCGGCCTCCGGGGGCATGGTCGTCTCCGTGTCGCCGCTGGCGACCGACATCGGCGCCGATGTCCTCAAGGCCGGGGGCAATGCCGTCGATGCGGCCGTGGCCGTCGGCTTCGCGGAGGCGGTCACCTGGCCCGAAGCGGGGAACATCGGCGGCGGCGGCTTCATGCTCATCCATCGGCCGAAGGGGAAGCCGGCGTTCATCGACTACCGCGAGATGGCCCCCGCCGCCGCGACCCGGGACATGTTCGCCAAGGCGGTCGACTACCAATCCGCGAAGACCGCGGGTGTCCCCGGCACCGTGCGCGGCTTCGCGCTCGCCCACAAAGAATACGGCAAGCTTCCGTGGAAGGATCTCGTACTGCCCGCCGTACAGCTCGCCGAAGAGGGCTTCCCCGTTTCGGCCGTGTTGGCGCGTCGGCTCAACGGCGTGATCGCCGACAAGAAGACGACGAACGCCGAGTTCCGCCGCATCTTCGGCAAGGAGGGCGGCTGGAAGGCGGGCGATGCGCTGACGCAGCCCGACCTCGGCAAAACGCTCCGGCTCATCGCCGAGAAGGGGCCGGATGCGTTCTACACCGGCGCGGTCGCCGAGCTGATCGCGGCCGAGATGAAGGCGAGCGGCGGACTGATTTCAATGGATGATTTGAAGGCTTGCAAAGCCGAGAGCCGCACGCCGCTGCGCGGGGCGTACCGCGATTACGAAGTACTCTCTGCACCCCCTCCGAGTTCGGGCGGTACGGCGCTCATCACCGCGCTGAACATTCTGGAACTCCATGACCTCAAAGCGAAGCCGTGGATGAGTGCCGAGACGACGCACCTCGTGGCGGAAGCGATGCGCCGCGCCTTCGCCGACCGCGCCCAATACCTCGGCGATCCCGGCTTCACCAAAGTGCCCGAATCGCTCATCACGAAGGAACACGCCCTCAAGTTGGCGAAGTCCATCGACCTCTCGAAGGCGACCAAGAGCGAATCGCTGACCCCCGAAATCGAACTCGCCCCCGGCGGCCAAAATACGACGCACTTCAGCATCGTCGATGGCGACGGTATGGCCGTGGCCAACACCTACACGTTGGAAAACGCCTTCGGCTGCCGGGTCGTGGTGCGCGGGGCCGGGTTCATTTTGAACAACGAGATGACCGACTTCAACCACGCCCCCGGCATCACGACGCGCACCGGCGCCATCGGCACCGATGCCAACCTCGTCGCCCCCGGCAAGCGGCCGCTCAGCTCGATGACGCCGACGATCCTGCTCAAGGACGGCAAGCTCGCACTCGTGACGGGCAGCCCCGGCGGTCGGACGATCATCAACACCGTGCTCTGCGTCGTGCTGAACTTCGTCGAATACGGCGGCGATGTCCGTGCGGCCGTCGATGCTCCGCGGATGCACCACCAGTGGTACCCGGACCGCATTTCCATCGAAGACTTCCCCGGCCGCGACAAGCTCGACGCGAAGCTGAAAGCCCTCGGCCACACGGTCGTCACCAATGGGCAGGGGGACGCTCACAGCATTGCGGTCGATGCGAAAACGGGGACGCGGATCGGCGCCGCCGACCGGCGTCTGGAGGGGAAAGCGAAAGGGGTGGAGAAATAGGCGGATGCGGAGATCGGCGCCGATGGTGTGGAATATCGGGAGTATCGGAGGGCGGCAGGGAGTACTGGAGGGCGGCAGATGATTGCGAAGCTGGCGGTATCGGGCAACGACCTCATCGATCGACCGTACGACGGCGTGGATCGGTACATCCTCGACGGCGAACTCCGGGAGAATCCGAGCGGTGCCATCGACTCCGCAACGAGAGAACTCATGACGGTGAGAAATCGATTCCATTCGCGAGCCTCATCCGCGACCGCGCCCGAGAGCACTTCGCCTCGGGGCTTGGGTGAGATCGCAACCAAGTACCGAGTTCGAGAGATGCGGGTCTTCGCCTCGCTCTCGATCCCGAACTCACCTTCGGCGTCGATGTGATGGTCGTCTCCGCGGAAGTGCTCGCGGCGCAAACCGGCGAACCGACCATCGTCGAAGGCATACCGACCCTCTGCGTCGAAATCCTGTCGCCGAGCGAAGTGGTGGAGCGGATCGACGAAAAGACTGACGCCTACCTCGCGGCCGGGGTGCCGCTCGTCTGGCTGCTCGACCTGCACGACAAATCGGTGACGGTCTATCGGCCCGGCGCCGAACCCGAGTTCTTCAACCGCCTCATGGATCTCACCGCCGAACCGCACCTGCCCGGCTTCCGCGTGAAGGTTGCCGACCTCTTCGAATAGGCTCCAGTTCAACTCGGACAATTCCGCCCCCTTCCGGGAATTCCGCTGGATTTCGCCGGGCGGTCGGGTATACTGCTACCAGCGATAGTGTTCTCGACGGGTGGTGACCCCTTTTGCTTCGTTCGCCGGTTCCTCCGGTCGAACGTGTCTCGGCTCTCCCAGACGGCAACATCTGCGAACCGCGATCCCACTTCCTCTCAACCGAGAAGTGCGATTGCAATTTCCGGCTGTTCGGCGTCCACTGGGAGAAGCCCGGAACCAAACACACGCGGACGGCTTCGACTTGAGCATCGGATTTGCGACTGAGTTCGGAACGGATTGATCTCCGGGCAGCGGTTCGGTGGCCACGGTGGCCCCGTTTGAACCCGCCCATCGACACTGCATTTTTTGCACCCCCCACCCGAGGAAGTAGTTATGCCCGACGCCAAGAGCGTCGACGGGGCACCGGCCCCGCGCC
The DNA here is from genome assembly GCA_043774415.1 of Fimbriiglobus sp. GTDB lineage: Bacteria > Planctomycetota > Planctomycetia > Gemmatales > Gemmataceae > JALHQU01. The sequence goes on from JAYVTJ010001036.1 coordinate 2,777, forward strand.
CCATGATCCGCAAGCGCATCGTCCGCAAGCCGGGCGAGCCGATCGTGGCACCACCTCCCCCCGCGCCCGCAGCCATCGCCCCCCCGATTCCCGCGCCCGTTCCGGTCGCTGCCGCGGTGGCGCCGCCTCAGCCCCGGCCGGCCGCCGTCCAACCGACGCTCGGATCGCATTCCTCCGGGCCGTCGCAGTATGTGCCGCGGGCCCCGCAGGCGCCGCACAAGGACAATAACAACCGGGATAACCGCGACGGTCCGCGCGGCGACTTCCGCCCCCGCTCCAATCAGGGCGGCGGCGACTTCCGCAACGGCGACGCCCCCCGGCCTCCGGTCGTGCGCCGCGAACCGACCGGCCCCGCCCTCCGGCTCGACGACCTCTACCGCATGCCGATGCCCGACATGTTCAAGCTCGCCGAGAGCGAGGGCATCCACGAGAACAGCGGGCTGAACCGGGCCCAGCTCATCATCGGCGTCGTCCGGCGTCAGATCGAGCGCGGCGAAATCGTGAAGGGGTCCGGCACGCTCGAAGTGCTCCCCGACGGCTACGGCTTCCTCCGCAGCGCGGCGCACAACTACCTCGCAAGCCCCGAAGACATCTACGTTTCGCCGAGCCAGATCCGCCGCATGAGCCTGCGGACCGGGTACATCGTCGAGGGGCCGATCCGCCTGCCGATCGAGAACCAGGACAACTTCGCCCTGATGCAGATCGAGATCGTCAACGCGAAGCCGGCGGAAGAGGCGACGAGCCTGACCGGGTTCGCCGACCTGACGCCGCTGCACCCGAACGTCAAGCTCCGGCTCGAGAGCGCGCCGGACGACTACAGCATGCGGATCGTCGATCTGGTCACGCCCATCGGCAAGGGCCAGCGGGCGCTCATCGTGGCCCCGCCGCGGACCGGCAAGACGATCCTGCTGAGCAAGATGGCCAACGCCATCATGAAGAACCACCCCGAAGCGTACGTCTTCGTGCTGCTCATCGACGAGCGCCCCGAAGAGGTGACGGAAATGCAGCGCCTGGTCCAAGGCACCAATGCCGAGGTCGTCGCGAGCACCTTCGACGAGCCTTCCGAAGAGCACATCCACATCGCGGATATCGTGCTGGAGAAGGCGAAGCGGATGGTCGAACTCAAGAAGGATGTCGTCATCCTGCTCGATTCGATCACGCGGTTGGCCCGCGCCCACAACGCGGAAGCCCCCGGCGGCGGAAAGCTGCTGTCGGGCGGGCTGGACAGCAACGCCATGCAGAAGCCGAAGCAGTTCTTCGGCGCCGCCCGCAACGTCGAGGAGGGGGGGTCGCTGACCATCATCGCCACCGCCCTCATCGAAACGGGCAGCCGCATGGACGACGTGATTTTCGAAGAGTTCAAGGGCACCGGGAACATGGAACTCCACCTCGACCGCCGCTTGGTCGAGAAGCGCATCTACCCGGCCATCGACGTCAACCGCTCGGGCACCCGCAAGGAAGACCTGCTGCTGACGCCCGAGGAACTCGGCAAGATCGCCACCCTCCGCCGCGTGCTGTCCGACATGCACCCGGTGGAAGCGATGGAGCTTCTGCTGAACCGCGCGAAGAAGACGAAGACGA
>JAYVTJ010001037.1:0-4382 GCA_043774415.1 Fimbriiglobus sp.
CTCGAAGACTCGACCACGACCTACGGGGCCACTCACTTCACCAATTCGTTCAGAGTGTAATACGCTTCTGCATGCAGCAGATCCTGCCCTTCGGCCGACTTCACCCCGTTCAGCTTGAAGTCGTACACCCGGCCGACGCGAAGTTCGGGGACACTCACACTGACTGTCTTGCGATCCTCGGAAAGCTTCACGCCCGTCACCTTTTCCGGCTGCGTATCGGTCTCGGGGCTACCGTAGGTGCCGAAGTAAACGTAGGTGAACGACTTCAGCGCGAACGCTTTCGGGTCGATCACGGTGCTCGGATCGAGCGGCTTCGTGAACGTGAAATCGAACCCGGTCTTCGTCAGCTTCACGCTGTGGACTTCTGTGGCGGATTGCCCCGTGAAGCTGAGCCGCTGCAAGCCCTGAGCCTTGCCGCCCAACGACCCCCAGCCGCGGTTCGTCTGACCGACGAACAGACTGCCGTCGGGTGCGAACGCGAGTCGATTCACCCCGCACTGGAATCCGCTGCGGAACGGGAAGCAGGCCCCCTGGAAGACGCCGTTGACCTTCTCGAGCGCGACCCGCATGATGCACGCCTTCGTCTGATCGCCGACGAAGACCTGCCCCGCGAACGGGCCGAACTTCCCGGCCGTGGTGTCCCACTTCGGCTCGCTCACGGACTGGCCCATGCGGCCGTACGGGAACCAGATCGCGGGTCGTTCCACTTCGGGGAAGCCATTCGGCGCGGTCTTGCCCGGCGCCGCTTGGCCGTCGTACAGCATCCCGCTCGGCACCTTGTCCGACCGATCGGCGAACGGCGAATCCTTCAGCCAGCGCAGGCTCGCCTGATGCCCGTAGAACTTTCCCTTCTGCAAGTGGCAGAGCTTGTTGCTCGCGCACCACTCCCCTTGATTGTCCGCGTAGAAGAGATCCCCATCGGGGCTGACGGTCACGCCGTTCGGCGAACGCAGGCCGTATGCGAATGGCTCGGTCGCCCCCGTCTTCGGATCGATCTGCATGCACCAGCCGCGGAAGGCTCCCTTCGCTTGATGGCCCCCGCCGAAGCCGACGTTGAGCGTGACGTACATTTTCCCGGCTTTGTCCACGGCCGGGCCGAAGCAGTATTCGTGATAGTCACCCGAGACGCCCCACTTCTCGGAGACGGTCGCGAATTCATCGGCGAGGCCATCTCCATCGGTATCGGTCACTTTCGTCAGCTCCGGTCGCTGCGCGACGTAGACGGTTTTGTCATCGACGACGTGCAGGCCGAGCGCTTCGTGCAGACCGCTGGCGAACCTCGTGAATTTGACGTCGGCCGGGTTCTTCGCGGTCGGGTTGTCGATGAGCCAGATCTCGCCGCGGCGCGTGCAGGCGAGCAGCTTGCCGTCGGGCCGGAAGCCGAGGCCGCCGACTTCGAGGACGCAGATCGCCGGCTCGGGAATGGTCGTGATCTCGTAGAACTTGTTCTCGCCCGCAGTCGCGGGAGTGGATGCGGGTGCTCCGGTGCCAGGGAAATCCTTCTCGTACTGTTGCTGAACCTTCGGCGGGAGCGTATCGCTCAGTTCAGGCGCGACGTAGAGTTCCCATCCCCCGGCATACTGGCAGACCTTCAGCAGCAGTTGATTCTTCCCCGGCTTCAGCTTCAACTGCGTGAAGAACTGATCGGCCATCGCGGCGCGCTCGTGATCCTCGTACAGAAGCCGGGCGCCGTTGAACCAGAGCGACATCGTGTCGTCGGCCCCGAGCGAAATCGGCAACCGGCCCGCCTCTGCCGCATCGAACTCGTGATAGAAGTAGACGACCGCATCGTTGTTATCGTCCGGGATGATCGACTTGATGTTGAGCACTTTGCCGAGTTCGAAGCCCTTGTACTCCTTCCAGCCGAACTTCGCCCCGCTCTTACCGACGAAGGTCGCTTTCAGATCGACCTCCTTTTCGGGCGGATACTTCACGTCGATGCCGGTGCGATCCGGATTGTCGAACGGCCCGGCGAAGTACCACTTGCCATCGAGGTTCGGCAACCCGAACGAGGCCAGAGTCGCCTTCGCCGTTTCGACGCGGGTGGCCTTCTTGACGTAGGCTCCGGCGGGCTTGGGATCGACCTTCGGCTGAGCGAGCGCGATGGCGAGGATCGGCGCGGCGAGCACGAGTGCGGCGAGGAGCGATTTGCGCATGGCGGGAAAATGTCCGGAGGGAGGGAGGCTTGTAGCGGAACTCGCCAGAGTTCCGGGGCGGGCACAGACCATACGGGGATCGGAAGTCTGGCGACTTCTGCTACGGAGCACGATTATCGCTTCGACCACAAATCCCAGATGGCGTCGAACTCTTTCTGAAAGCGGGCGACCAGCGCCCGATCGTCGGTGTCGATGATGTTTTCCTGATTCTGCTCGGCGGCGCCGCGCGTCCAATTGTAGCTGCCGTTGAGCAGCCGCAGGCCGTCGAAGATCGCGAACTTGTGGTGCATATGGTAGGGCGAATCGTCCACGATGACGGGGATGCCCGCTTCGCGGAACCGCTGGACATCCGAACCGAGATCGAAGGCCTTTTCATCGTCCGTGATGATGCGCACCTTCACGCCGCGTTCGAATGCCGCGAGGATCGTGTCGCTGATGCGGTCGTCGGTGATCGTGAAGACGCAGATATCGGCCGTGTGACGGACGCTGTGAAAGTGGTTCACAATCAGCCCGAGGCAGGCGTCGCCGGGGCTGAAAGTCGAGATCGAACCGGCTGGAACATTCGTCTTCGCCACCGGTGCGATCACCTTCAGCGCGGCTTCGAGAAAGTTGACGATCATCCCCGCTTCCGCGTCCGTCACCGAACTCCGGGCCGCATCGAACACCCGGCTTCGGGCCACGCCGCGATCCGCATCGTTCGCGATGTGCTTGTCGCACCAGGCCATCAGGGTATCGCGCTCCGAACCGCCGAGTCGGCCGTCGGCGAGGAACTGCCGGAGGAGGCCATCGAGTTCGGCGGAGTTCATGGATGGGCACCGGCGGTGGGAAACCTGACGGAGTGATTATCCACAGTCGGGGTGCGCGGGGCAATGCCCCTTTGCTTCCCGTATAAAAGCAGCCGCGAGGATTCCCCGAGGGCGTCGATGAGCATCACGGCCAAGAACGTCTGCAAGAAATTCGGCACCTTCGTCGCGCTCGACGGCGTCAACGTCGAAGCGCCGACCGGTGCGCTCGTCGCGCTGCTCGGGCCGTCCGGCTCCGGGAAGACGACCCTGCTGCGCATCATCGCGGGCTTGGAAGTCGCCGATTCCGGAACGGTGTCGTACCACCAAGACGACATCACGCATCAGACGGCGAAGGAGCGGAACGTCGGCTTCGTCTTCCAGCACTACGCCCTTTTCAAGCACATGACGGTGTTCGAGAACGTCGCCTTCGGCCTGCGCGTCCGCAAGTGGAAGGAGGACCGCATCGAGAGCCGCGTCGCGGAACTGCTCCATCTCGTCCGGCTCGAAACGATGTCGCACCGCTATCCCTCGCAACTCTCCGGCGGGCAGAAGCAGCGCATCGCGCTCATCCGAGCGCTCGCTCCGGAGCCGAAGGTGATCCTCCTCGACGAACCGTTCGGCGCGCTCGATGCCAAGGTGCGCACGGAACTCCGCGCCTGGCTGCGCCGCTTCCACGACGAGTTCCACGTCACGAGTCTCTTCGTCACGCACGATCAGGAAGAGGCCTTCGAAGTCGCCGACAAGATCGTCATCATGAACGCCGGCCGCATCGAACAATCGGGCACCCCGGCCGAGGTGTTCGAGAAGCCGGCGAACGCGTTCGTCATGGACTTCCTCGGCAACGTGAACATCTTCCAGGCGCAGTTGAAGGACGGCCGCGTGCTCCTCGGCGATGTGGAGATGCCGATCGAAAGCGGCCGCGTTCACGAAACCGGCTCCGGCACCGCGGCGGTCTATGTGCGGCCGCACGAACTCGACCTCGACCGCACCGGCTCCGTGGGCAACTGCATCCGCGGCAAGATCATCCACATTAACCCGGCCGGGTCGGTGGTGAAGGTTCGCGTGCGCGCCGACGACTTCGGCTTGGTGGTCAATGTGGATCTCACGCCGGATGTCTACAAGAAGCTCGCACTGCTGACCGGGGAGATGGTGTTTCTGTCGCCGAGGAACGCGAAGATGTTCCAGCCGGATTACGCGATATAATTACCTGCGTGGTATTCCAGGCGTCAGAGGTCCAATCATGAAGTCCGCGAAATCGCTCGTCCACAGCGATCCCGAAATTCTCGGTGGTACACCGGTCTTTATCGGCACACGCGTGCCGGCCCACACCCTATTCGATTACATCTCGGCCGGAGACTCGCTGGAAGTTTTCTTGGATCACTTCCCGACCGTCTCTCGAGAACAGGCCATCGCGGCGCTCGAGCGAGCCAACGAACTTCTG
>JAYVTJ010001038.1:0-1574 GCA_043774415.1 Fimbriiglobus sp.
CCCGATGATGTGGAACTCGGCCTCCGGATGACGGGCGCGGATCGCGGGCCAGATCTCGGTCGCGAACCTGACGGCCCCGTCGATGTTCGGGAAGTAGTCGAGCGCGCCGACGAACGCGCAGACCGGACTGATCGGAACCTCCGGCCGCGGTCGGAAGTAGTCGAGATCGACGCCGTTCGTGGCGACGGTGCCGGCCCCGGCGTGCGTGAAGCCGTCGAACACTTCGCACTCCGCCGGGCTGACGATGAAGGTCGCCGTCGCCCACTGCGCGATTTCCTTTTCGAGCTTGCGGACGCGGTGCCCTTCGAGCGAGTAGAGCGCGTGCTTCGGGCCCCTCGCGGCGTCGGCGTAGTCGAACCACTTCTGCGAATCGACATCGACGAGATCGACGAATCGCGGCTTCGCCGGAAGTCCATGACGCTGCTGGTACGGCGTCAGGCTCGAAGCCGAGACGAGCGACGCGTCCCACCGGTGTGTCCGCGCCAGCCTTACGAGCGCCGCATCGAGAGCGGGTTCGGCGAACAATCCTTGCGAGAGACTGCGACCGAAGAGGAGACTCTTCCCGGCCCGCAGCCAGCGCCGCTTGCCGCTCGATGGGACGACCTCGACAACTTCGCACAGCCCATTCAATTTCGCGAGCGTCGCATCGGTGACCGGTTCATCGGCGAGGCTCACGAGCGTGACGTGGGCGACCTTCACCAGCTCGCGCAGGACGTGGAAATTGCGGATGCGGTCGCCCTTGTCGGGCGGGTACGGAACGCGGTGGGTCAGATAGAGCAGCCGGGGTTTCACGAATGGACCGGCTGGAACTGGGCCGAACTCGGGCGGTCGTTCCGATCCGGATGCGCGAGCGCGAGAAACTGCTCGGCGACATCATTCGGGGAGGGCAAGAAGAAGAGCCGGCGGAGCCACTTCGGGCCGACGCCGGCCGTCTTGCAGAGCGTGGCGGCGCAGATGCGGATGTCGAACCAGAGGCTCTGATTCAGGATGTAGTAGAGGTCGTAGTAGACCTTGTGGCGGACGCTGAGGAGGTCCGAATCGGCGGGCAACTGCACCTGGGCGAAACCGGTGATGCCGGGCTTGGCGAGCATGCGCACATCGTAGCCGGGGACTTCGTCGCACAGTCCCTTGGAGGCGATCACCTCGGGCCGCTCGGGCCTCGGGCCGACGAGGCTCATCTCGCCGCGGAGGACGTTGATGAGCTGCGGCAGTTCGTCGAGGTGGATGCGCCGCAAAATCTTCCCGAGGCCGAAGATGCGGGCGTCGCCGCTGTGCGACCAGCGCGGGCCGCCGGTCGCCTCTTCGACGCCGTGGTGCATCGAGCGGATCTTGATGATGCGGTACGGCGAGCCGGCCCGGCCCGTGCGCGTCTGGATGTAGAAGCCAGGCCCGCGCGAAAAGAGCTTCACGGCGAACCAGGCGAAGGCGATGATCGGGAAGATGGGCACGAGCAGGGCGATCGCGGCGAGGAAATCGACGGAGGGCTTCACCATGCCGTACCAGTCGCCGCCGCGGTAGGGCAGCGCGAGCCGGGCCCGCGCGCTCACGCGGTCGGCCTCGCGCCAGGGCTGCGG
>JAYVTJ010001039.1:0-4512 GCA_043774415.1 Fimbriiglobus sp.
CCAAGAACTTCTTGGCCTTCGTCCAAGTGGCCTCCATCATGATCCTGCTGAAATAGCCCAAATGCTCGGGCTTGCCTCATTCCTGTCCACACGACCTAGCCAACCCCCAGCATCCCGCCCTCTCGTGCCACGAGTTGAAACCCACCCGGCGCGGTCGGCACATCGCCGAGAGCTATGCGGTGTATCTCTCGATGAAGTACCGCGCGATCTATTTCGTGAGCGGCGACACGAACGTCTGGTACTGGATCGGCACGCACGCGGAATACGATCACTTCACCGGCAACATCTGACTGCGGATCACAACCAGCAGGTTCGCCATTTCGATGGCCGTCACGGCCGCTTCGAAGCCCTTGTTCCCGGACTTCGCACCCGCCCGGTGGATCGCCTGCTCCAGCGATTCGCACGTCAGCACGCCGTAGATCACCGGGACCCCGGAATTCAACCCGGCGTTGAGAATGCCGTTCGTCGCGGCCCCGGCCACGTGATCGTAATGGTCGGTGTCGCCGCGGATGATGCAGCCGAGGCAGATCACGGCCGCGTACTGAGCACTCTGCGCGAGCTTCTGCGCGACCAGCGGAATCTCGAATGAGCCGGGCACGCGGATCACATCGAGGCGGTCGGCGGCGACGCCGTGACGCGCGAATGCGTCCTGAGCGCCGGCGAGCAGCGGATCGACGATGGCAGAGTTGAACCGGGCCGCGACGAGGGCGAACCGGCCGGCGGGCGGGGCGAAGTTGCCTTCGTAGAGCATGGGCGGGCACTCGCGGGGAATGCGGTCAACCTATGCGAGTGAGTGGCAAACGAAAACGGCCCCGGCGAACCGGGGCCGCATCGAGCCGTTCGGTGCTCATCGATTGACGATGATCGCCCCGGTGCTCTGAGCCACATCGCGGACGCGCGGGCCGGGGGCACCGCGGTAGTAGTTGCGGCGGACGGTGTTGCCGTAAATGTGCAGCGGGCGGTACGGCCGATCCAGAATCGGAGTCGCTTCGATCTGCTCGCGCAGCTCGCCGCGGGCGATGACCACCCCGAGCCACCCCGGCTCCTGATGAGCTGCGACCGGCACAAGCACCGGCGCTTGCGCAAACGATGCCGAAGCGCAGAGGCCCAGGGTAAGAATCGCGAGGGCCGTCGTGAGCGCTTTCATAGGTGTCACCTGTTCGGGTTCCAAATTCCTTTCGGGTCCAATTCAATCATAGCGCCCGCCGGCACCATGGGCCGATTCATTTCGAATGTGGGCGCGCCATTCCAGAATCGAAGCATCTCCGATGCCGCAAAACTGCTACAGTTGAAGTTCGCCCGCCGCAGTCGCCTCCCTCACCCCTTTCCCCGGTGAAACATGCTCCGCACCTTCCCGATCTTCGCACTGCTGCTCGCCGCGCTCCCTGCCGCCGGAGCGGATTTGCCGGATGCGCCGAAACCTCCGGCGGGCTTTCCGAACTTCAAAGTGCAGGAGATCGACAGCGGCCTCAAGATCGGCTATGCCGTGATCACCGCGGACATCGACGGCGACAAGAAGCCCGACATCGTCGTCGTCGATCAGCACAAGATCGTCTGGTATCAGAATCCGACCTGGAAGAAGCGCGTCATCCTCGACGGCAAAACGAAACCCGACAACGTCTGCATCGCAGCTCTCGACATCGACGGCGATGGCCTGCCGGAACTCGTCGTCGGCGCCGCGTGGAAGCCCTTCGACACGAAGAACCCCGGCACGCTCCAGTGGCTGAAGCGCGGCAAGACCCTCGACGACGAATGGACGATGCACGCGATCCCGTGCGAGGAGCCGACGGTCCACCGCGTCCGCGCGTTCGATGTCGATGGCGACGGCAAACCGGAAATCGTGCTGGCGCCGCTGATGGGCCGCGATGCGACGAAGGAGAAGAACTGGCTCGACGGCCGGCCGGTGCGGATCGTGTCGTACAAGGTACCGGCGAAGGATCCGGAGAAGCCCGAGAACTGGATGGCGACGGTACTCAGCGAGGAGCTGCATGTGGTGCACAATTTCCAGGAAGCGAAGGGCGCCAAGTCGCTCTTCTACGCCGTGAGCTACGAGGGCTTGCACAGAGTTGCCGCAGATAAGGACAGGAAGTGGAATGCGTCCAAGATCGGCGAAGGGGATCAGAGCACGCCGAAGGGGAGTCGCGGGGCGAGCGAAGTTGCGACCGGCGCGCGCCACATCCCCGATGAGCGCAAGCGCAGCGTTCCGATCATCGTCACGCCCGATGTGTTCGCGGCGACCATCGAACCGTGGCACGGCAACCTCGTGGCGGTGTATGAGCGCGGCGAGGAGGGAAAACCCTGGTCGCGCACGGTGATCGACGAGCAACTCCGCTGGGGGCACGCGGTCAAGTTCGCCAAGCTGACCGAGCGGCGATCCGCCGTCGATAGCCAAGTCGATCATCTCATCGTCGGCGTGCGCGACAACCCCGATCCGAAGCAGGGGGACACCTTCACCGAGAAGCGCGGCGTCCGCATCTACCGCCACGACCTCAAGACCAAGAAGTGGGAGCGTTACATCCTCGAAGACGGCGGCGTCGCGGTCGAAGACCTCGCGGTCGCCGATCTCGACGGCGACGGCAAGCCCGACATCATCGCCGTGGGCCGCGCCACGGGGAACTGCCGCATCTACTGGAACAAGGGCGTGGCGAAGTGACCGCGGCGCCGCGTCCGGAAATTCCCCTACCCAACTCCGCGCCTCCGACTACAATCTGGGTTTCCTGATCGTTCCCGGTTCCCCTGCGGACGCTTGCCATGTACGCGATTTTCGAAGACGGTTCCCGCCAGTATCGCGCCGAAGAGGGCGGCACCGTCGTCATCGACTACCGCGATCTCGAACTCGGCGCCACGGTCGAACTGACCAACGTGCTCCTCATCGAGAACAACGGCGACGCCAAGATCGGTTTGCCGACGCTGGCCGGGGCCAAGATCGTCTGCGAAGTGGTCGATTTCCCAAGCACGAAGACGGTCGCCCAGCTCTTCCGCCGCCGCAAGACGATCCGCAAACTCCGCGGCCACCGCCAGCCGTACATGCGGTTGAAGATCAAGCAAATCGTGGGGTGATATTGTTTTGTAGGTCACGCTCTGCGTGACTCGGAGGGGAATCGAGCTGCGGCGGTTTGCGAAGTGGCGTCACGCAGAGCGTGACCTACAAATTCGAAGCCGCCGCAATTCACATCGTCCGGCCGCCGTCCACCACCAGCACCTGACCCGTCGTCATCGCACTGCCGAGCGCCAAGAACAGCACTGCGTCGGCGATGTCGTCGGGCATCGCAGCCTTCCCGAGCGGGGCGTGTTCCACGAACTTTGCGATCTGCGCTTCCCGTCCTTCCAGCCAGCGCGTCGTGATCGGCCCCGGCGCCACGGCGTTCACCCGCACCTCCGGTCCGAACGCCTTCGCCAGCGACTTCGTCAGCGTGTTCATCGCCCCTTTGCTCGCGCAGTAGGGGATCGAACTCCCCTGCCCCGATTGCCCCGCCACGCTCGACACGTTCACGATGCTCCCCTGCCGCGCTTTCAAGTACGGCATCGCCGCCCGACAGCAGTAGAAGGCCCCCTTCAGATTCACCTGGAAGATGTCGTCCCAGATTTCGTCGGTCACGGCATCGAGGTCGGCGTGGGCGATGAACTTTGTGGTGCCCGCGTTGTTGACGAGGACATCGATGCCGCCGAAGTTCTGGACGGTGTGCTCGACCATCCCGCGGACTTGCGCATCGTCGCCGACGTTTGCCGCGACGACGATGACCGGCACGCCGAGTTCCTCGCAGAGCCGCGCCGTTTCGACGGCCTCGTCTTCGGACTTCGAGTAGTTGATGACGACGGAGAACCCGAGCTGCGCGAAGCGGACGGCGCAGGCCCGGCCGACTCCCGTGGCCGACCCGGTGACGATCGCAACTTTCTGTTCCTCGGCCATGGCGTCGCCCCTTTACAATTGGCCGTCCAGCCCGAGTTGGTAGAAGTAGTGCGTCACGCTCTCTTGGTTCTCCAGTAGCCAGTCAATGCTCGGTTCGTTCCGCATCGCCTTGCGGATGACCTTCGCCGTTGCCTCACGGTGGATGCGGAACAGCGCCGCATGATCGACTTCGCCGACGGGCACGGCCAAAATCGCCGGGTCGAGCCAGACGCTGTAGATGATCCCGAGGTCGTTGGCCTGGTCCTTCGGGATGTCGCCGGCGCGCACGGCGTCGAGCACCCCGTTGGCGATCCCGGCCTGCACGGTGCCCATCAGGATACCGGTGTAGCGAGCATCCTTGACCGTGACCTTCGACACCATCAGGGTGGCCGGCTTCACCTGCACGTCGGAGTTGAGGATCGCGAAGACGCGGGTGTGCCCCTTGACCTGATCGCCAACGAGAGTAGCCAATGCCGTGCCGACGGGTCCGTCGAGTTCGCCGATAACGATCTCCGGCTCGGCGCAGAGGTAGTCTTGATCGCCCTCGACGAGAGCTTCGCCGGTACGCAGTCCGATACGGGAGGTCATGGTTCACCTGTTGCGGGGAATGGGGGAATCGTAAG
>JAYVTJ010001040.1:0-4521 GCA_043774415.1 Fimbriiglobus sp.
GGCCTACCGGAGGATCTTAAACGGGCGATCCGACCGAATCTGCCGAGAATCGATGGGAATCGCCGCGTAAACGACGCGGGGGAGAGATTACACCCGTTCGAAGACTTCGCGCTGGTTTTTGTGAGAGGTCGTCGCCAGGAAGTTCGCATAGCGAGCCCAGAGGGGGCGGTGCAGCAGGCGGGCGAGCGTCCGGACCGCGCGGATCAGGACTTTTTGCAGTCGGCGCCACCCCATGATCCAGCCGAGGGATTTCGGGAGAAACCCGCGCGGCACGTGGTCGATCGTGAACGTGTGCACGTGGCAGTTGTAAATGACCTTCTCGACGGGGGCTTCTCCGGGCACGGCATCTCCTGTTCACTTCTGCCACAGCTTGCGATCCAAGGTCCGGTAGCCGATGGCCTCGGCGATGTGGTTCGCCGTCACCGGCTCGCTCGCTTCCAGATCGGCGATGGTGCGGGCCACCCGCAGGATGCGGTCGTGAGCGCGGGCCGAGAGGCCGAGGTCGTCCATCGCCGCACTGAGCAAGCCCCGGCCTTCGGCGTCCGGCTCGCTGTATTTCCGCAGTTGCTTCACGCTCATCCGGGCATTCACGACGATCTCGCCGAAGCGCTCCGCTTGCACCGCGCGGGCCGAATCGACCTGAGCCCGCATGGCCGCGCTGCTCGTGCCGTCGGTCGTCTTCGACAGCTCGTGGTAGGACACCGACGGCACTTCGATGTGCATGTCGATGCGGTCGAGCAGCGGCCCGCTGATCTTCGCCAAGTACTTCTCGACGGCCATCGGCGAACAGGAGCAGGGGCGCTTGGCATCGCCCAAATACCCGCACGGGCACGGATTCATCGACGCCACGAGCACGAAGTCGGCGGGGAAGGTCGCCTGATGGGTCGCCCGGCTGATCGTCACGCGGCCCTCTTCGAGCGGCTGGCGCAGGCACTCCAAGCTGCGGCGGTTGAACTCGGGAAGCTCGTCGAGGAAGAGCACGCCGAAGTGGGCGAGGCTGATTTCCCCCGGCGTCGGCGTGCTGCCGCCCCCGACCATCCCGGCATCTGAGATCGTATGGTGAGGGCTGCGGAACGGCCGCGTCGTCATGAGCGAGTCGCCCGCGCCGAGCCGGCCGACGGCGGAGTAGATGCGCGTGGTTTCCAAGCTCTCGTTCGGCGACAGCGGGGGGAGGATCGTCGGCAGCCGCCGGGCGAGCATCGTCTTGCCCGAGCCGGGCGAACCAAGCATGAGCACGTTGTGTCCGCCCGCCGCGGCGACCACGAGGGCGCGCTTGGCGAACTCCTGGCCGCGGACGTCGGCGAAGTCCACGTCGTAGCGGTTCATCCGGGTCGCGATGTCGTCGAGCGCCGGCGAGACCGGTTCGACTTCCATCGCCCCGGAGATGATGCCGACGGCTTCGGAGAGCGACGTGACGCCGTAGACTTCGACCTCGGAGACGGCGGCCGCTTCGCGGGCGTTCGTCATCGGCACGATGAGCTTCTTCACGCCGCAATCACGCGCGGCCATCGCCGTGGAGAGCGCCCCCTTCACGGGTCGCACCTGGCCGTCGAGGCTCAGTTCGCCGATGCTCGCGAAGTCCTTCAACTGCTCGGGCGTGAGCTGGCGCGTGGCGACGAGGATTCCGAGGGCGATGGGGAGATCGAAGGCGCCGGCGTCCTTCTTCAGATCGGCGGGGGCGAGGTTGATGATGGTGCGGCCCGTCGGCCGGGCGTAGCCGAGGTTGGCGAGGGCACGTTCGATGCGGTGGACGCTCTCCCGCACGGCGAGTTCGGGGAGGCCGACGAGGATGATCTTAGCCGTACCCGGGTTCGCATCCACTTCGACTTCGACGGGGACTGCATCGATGCCGAGGAGGGCGAACGTCCGGAGTTTGGCGAGCATGGAGGTTCCCGATCCGTCCGAGTGATTGCCGGTATCCCTTCGGAGCCGCGAGCGTGAGCTGCGTTTGGCACCGAGACGCAGCTCACGCTTGCGGCTCCGAAGGATCGAACCGAACGCAGCTCAATCGTCCTTCTTCTCGATCTCGACCGGCTTCGGATTCTTGATCTTCTTGATGATGACGCGGGCCCCGTTCGCGACGATCGGCGCCCAGATGATGAAGCAGCACATCAGGCAGGCGCCCGGCGGCAGGTAGTACTCGGCCTTCAGCGTCGTGGGGTTCTTGTCGTCCTTCTCGAAGATGCTCCCCTCGAACCAGCCGCTCATCTTGAAGCAGCAGAGGACGAAGACCGTCGTCATCAGCAGGATCATGAAGCCCCAAAGGCCGGCGGGGAGCCAGTGCTTGAAGTAGTCGCCGCCGGTGTGCTCGTAGACCTTCTTGCTGCCGTGGCGCTTCCGCTCGACGAGGTCGTAGCCGCAGTTCAGGCAGACCTTCGTATCGGGCGGGTCGAGTTCCTTCGCGCAGTGCGGGCACCGCGCTTCCTCGCCCTCCATGATCACGGTCATCGCCTTGACCGGGCCATCGTCATCATCGTCGTCGTCTTTGGCGAAGCCGATGATGGCATCCGCGGGCTTCGGTTCTTCGGGAGCGGCGGGCTTCGCGACGGTCGGTTTCGCCACGGCGCGCTTCGCGACCGCCGGTTTCGCGGCCGTGGGTTTGGCCACGGCGGGTTTCGCGACGGTCGGCTTGGACTTCGCGTTCGGATCGGGGACTTCGAACATCCCCTCGCAGGCTTTGCAGCGGATGAGCTTGCCGATGGCCGCTTCGGGCACCTTCAGCGCCTTGCCGCAGTTGGGGCAGACCGTTTCGATCGGGGCGGACATGGGAGACTCCCTCGGCCCGCCGGCCCGGAGAATGCGGGATCGGGCGGGAATAAAGCCGGCCGGTGCGAATCCGTATCATATGGATTAGCTCCGGAGACCCTTCCGTGCAAGTCGCGCCCGCGTTTCCCCCACCCGTCGGTGTCTCCGTGCCCCTCAGTTCGACCCCGGCCCCCCTCGCGTCCGTTTCCCTGAAGTCGCCCCCGGGTCCGCGCCTGCTCGTTTCCATCGCCACGTACAACGAGCGCGAGAACCTCCCGAAGCTCATCGAGGAGATCCACCAGTACCTGCCGCACGCGGACGTGCTCGTCGTCGACGACAACTCCCCCGATGGCACTGGCCGATATGTGGACGAACTCGCGGCCCGCGATTCGCGCGTCAAAGCCATCCACCGTCCGGGCAAACTCGGGCTGGGCACGGCCACGCTCGCGGCCATGCAGTACGCCATGGATCACGACTACGATTTCCTCCAGAACATGGACGCCGACTTCAGCCATCCGACCCGCTTCCTGCCGGGCTTGCAGGCGGGCATGAAGGATCACGACGTGATGATCGGCAGCCGGTACGTCCGCGGGGGCGGCACCGAGAACTGGCCGCTGGCCCGGCTCGTCATCAGTCGCTGCGTGAACGGACTCGTGCGGTTCTTGTTCCGGATGCCGGTGAACGATGCGAGCGGCGCGTACCGCTGCTACCGCGTGGCGAATTTGAAGCTGGCGAATCTGAAGGAGACGAAGTCGCGCGGCTATTCGTTCCAGCAGGAGGTGCTCTTCCGCGTCCACCGGACGAAGGCGCGCCTGGGCGAACTGCCGATCATCTTCGAGAATCGCCGGCACGGAAAGTCGAAGGTGAACAGCAAAGAAGCGCTGCGTTCGATCGCGATGATCGTCTACTTGGGGGTGCAGAATTTCTTCGGGACCGACCGGCTGGTGGGTCCGCAGAAGGGGTGACGGATACGCGTGGCCGAGGCGACTCCCAATCGGGTTTCCACTCTCTCCGGAGCGGAGAGGGGGTGACTTCTTCAAGCCGATTGGATCGGGTTTCGCTTGTCTGGTCTGGCTCCCGATCTGGGAAACGGAGCCGCTTTGGAGACGGGGCCGGAGGGTGAGGTCTCCCCGCACGACGACGAAAGCCGCGCCGATTCTCAGGCCGGACTTCACCCCTAACCCCCTCTCCGAAGCGGAGGTGGAACCGCAAACAGAGCTGCCGCATGATCCACATCGTCCGCTGGAACCCGGTCGCCAAAGTCGCGGAGGACGTGGCATTCGACGCGCTCCCCGCGAAAGCGAGCGAGCTTTCCGAAGGCTCCGTCGTCTGGATCGACCTCGACGATCCGACCCCCGAGGAAGAGGATCGCGTGCTGAAGGCGTTCCTGCCGGTGCACGTCCTCACGCTCGAAGATGTGGTGAAGCCGCGCGCGTCGGGCACTTCGCACCTGCCGAAGGTAGAGGAGTTCCCCGATTACCTCTTCGTGATCGTCAATCCGCTGCCGCCGGAACTGCACGAAACGCCTGGCGAATCCGCGAAGCCGCCGAAGCGCATCCACAAGCTCGCCCGGCCGCAGCTCAGCGCGATCCTCACCCACACGGTCTTGGTCACGTACCACTACGCCCCGATGCCCTGCATCCGCGAGGGCCGCGGTCACCTCGCCCGCCACGCCGCCAACGTCCAGCGCGGCCCGGACTTCCTGTTCCACCTCATGCTCGACGGCATCGTGGACGACTACGCCCCGATGGTCGATCGCATCTCGACGCGGCTCGA
>JAYVTJ010001041.1:0-3224 GCA_043774415.1 Fimbriiglobus sp.
GCGCTTTGCCGGGGCGGAACCCGGGGACGTGGGCCGGGTTCTTGAGCATGAGGTCCGAGAACTTTTCGTCCATCCGCGTGGCGATGGCGGCGCGCTCGACCGTGACCTTCACATGCTTGCGGCAGGGGCCGGCATCGGTGATTTCGACCTTCTGATCGAGCCTCGGCGGAGCCTCGTCGGCTTCGGCGCCGATTTCGGTTTCGGGCAGTTCCGCGAGGGCGGTGCTCTCTTCGCTCGACATCGATGACTCTCCTGGCCGCAGCGGCCCACCGGCAGATCGGAATTCGGAAGGGGAATGATACGGAAACGATTCGAGCCGGCGAAGTCGCGGGGTTCCCCGCTCCTCCCGGCTCGATGAAAATCGCGGCTCCGTCGTCACTTCGCAGAGCGGGAGATGGGATTTGAACCCACGACAACCTCGTTGGCAACGAGGTACTCTACCACTGAGTTACTCCCGCATTCACCGGCAATCGCTACGTTATCGCGCGTCGGACGCCTTTCAAGGGGAAGTCATCGCAGCGGGCGATTTTGAAGAAGGACAGTGGGGGATGGGCGAGGTTCACTTGGCCGGGGGATCGATTCGCTTGCCTTTGAAGACAGCCCCCTTGTTGCTTTTGCCCATCCCCTTCCGGCCATCGCTGTCGAGGGTGAGCGTGTCGACATTGTCCGCGATCATCACCAGCTTGTCCCGGTCCAACTTCCAGACGATTGTGCCCTCCTGGATGGAGCCGTCGAGACAGAGCGACCTGGTGGATACGTAGTCGGAATTCACTCCGGTGATTTCCCAGATGCCCACGACCTTCGACTTCGCGCCCTTTTTCTTCTCGGTCTGCACGAGTGCGGCCGAAGCGTCGTCTTTGCTTTTGATCAGCTCATCGATGGCTTTTTCGTAAGCTGCTTCGAGCGGTCGGCGGGCCTGTTGCATCGCTTTGAGATAGGCGACGGACCCGGCCCTCATCCGGAGCGAAAATGGTATGAAGCCGTGTTTCTCGAAGGCGGTCTTCTCGGATCCGAGGGATTCGATCGCTTCCAATTTGGCCGCGCCTTTCAGCCCGGTACTCGCGCGGACCGCTTCGATTTCGGTCTCGAACGCCGACAGCAGTTTGCCGTCGGCGGATTCGGTCGCGCCTTTGTAATCCGCCTTCGCTTTGTCGATGTCTTTCTGAAGCTTTTCGGGGACGGCGGCGGCGGCGAACCAAGCCGACAGGGCCATGAACGAGAGGGCGGCCATTGCTATGTGGCTCGTCAGCATCATCGGCCTCGCAATGGATGTAGAACAATACCCTCATAGCATACCCACGAAGCCCTGCGGCGGGGAGCGTCCATTTCGCATATCACTTCTCGAGCGCTTCGGTGTACTCGCTTGTGTAGCGGAACTTCGTCCCTTCGCCCTGGTGGTTGGCCACTTCCTTTTTGATGCTCAGCTTCGCGCCGTGGTAGCTGCCCGTCTTCGCGTTGAAGAACACATCCCCTTCCCAGAGCATCGGCAGAATCGCGGGGAGTACGGCCGCATCGGTCAGCGGAACCTTGAGCGTCGTGATCGTGCCGACCACGGCATAGTCCTTGTTCATGCCTTTGAAGGTGTACTTTTGATTTGCTTCGTACTTCTCCCCCGTGCCGAGCGGCGGCGGGAGCTTCAGTTCGAAGGCGCGCTCCCAAGTGCTGTTCGCGGTCGGGGCCGCGTCGGGCAAGTGCAGCTTGAAGGGGAGATCGGTCTGGAGGCGATCCCCGGCCGAAGCGTTGTCCGACTTCACGTCCGAAATGCGGCCCTGCGGATCGACCTTGAGCGTGAGGATCGGCTTGTTGAGGAACGCCATCCCCTTCAAGTCCTCGGGGTTGGCCGAATCGAGCAGCCGTACGACCGGCTTGGCGTCGCCGACGGTCTGCGTGATTTCCTGCTTCAGCGCGGCCGTGCTCATCTCGAGCGTGCCGGTGCCGTCGGGATCGACGATCTTCACGAGCCACTTTTTCGAAATGGTCAACTTCGTGACGGTCGTGATGTCGAGCGGCTTTTTCGATTGCTCGTCGAGGACCGTTTCGTGGACCGTCGTCGTCTGGACGACGCCGTAGATCTTCGCGGAGTCCTTCGTCCAGACGAAGCGCAGTTTCGGAGCATCCTCGGCGGCGGCGATGCCCGTGACAATCAGCGCGAAGGCGAGTGCGAGAATGCGGGCCATCGTGAACCCCCGGAGTGCGATCGGACGCCGGGAATAGCGGACACGGGGGGACATGGGAAGGGCGGATTTCGTAGGTCACGCTCTGCGTGACGCCCCGTCACGCAGAGCGTGACCTACGGGATCACGCATACGCGCGGTCGATCACCCCGACGCTGCTCGGCAGCACCGGATTGGGCCGGCCGCCGACGTCGTACACCATCGCGTGCGGGTCGATCCCCAGATTCTTGTAGACCGTGGCGAGCACCCAAGGATAGGGGATCGGATCGTTCTTCGCTTCCCCGGCCGTGCTGTCGGTGCTGCCGATGACTTGACCCATCTTCATGCCGCCGCCGGCGAGGAGTGCCCCGTTCACGCGCGCCCAGTGATCGCGGCCCGCATCCTTGTTGATCTTCGGCGACCGGCCGAACTCGCCCCACACCACGACCGTGCAGTCCTGATCCAACCCGCGCGCGGCGAGGTCTTCGATGAGCGCCGAGATGCCCTGATCGAACGTCGGCATGTGCGTTTTGAGGTGCTTGAAGTTCTGCCCGTGCGTGTCCCAGAAACCGTAGCCGAGGGTGACGACGCGCGCACCGGCTTCGACCAGCCGGCGGGCCATCAGCAATTGCTCGTTCCAGAGCGGGGCACCGTCGCCAAGATGCTTGGGGCTGCCCTTACCGTAGCGTTCGCGGACGGCGGCTTTCTCCTTCGTGATGTCGAGGGCATCGACCATCTTGCTGCTCGTCAGCACTTCGAAGGCGCGGTCGTGGAAGGTGTCCGAACCGGAACTCGACGAGCGCTTGATGCGGTCCATCCCGTCGAGCAGCACCTTGCGATCCGAGAGCCGGTCCGCCGCGACCGACAGTGTCTTCATCACGCTGACCTCTTCGCCGTCGACCTTCACGGCCGCGGCTTTGCTGCCGAGCATCGCGGGGCCGGGCGAGTTGTACGGCTTGTGCTGCATCGTCGGCGTGAGATCGACGAACGCCGGCATCACCGCATCGGTCTGCCCTTGCAGCTTCGCCACGACGCAGCCGAAGTGCGGCTTCTTGTCGCGCTTGGCCGCGT
>JAYVTJ010001042.1:0-8844 GCA_043774415.1 Fimbriiglobus sp.
TGAGCGCCCTGAGCCAGTACCTCGACAGCAAGTTCACCGCCGGTGCGGCCCGCAGTGCGATCAAGGCGAGCAAGCGCGCGCCGGCGCCCGCATGGATCCAAGCGGGGAGCATCTCGACGGGGCAAATCTGGGCCGGCGCCTTCCTCGACCGGGACGACAACGGCGTGATGGAATTCGCACCTTCGACGGCGATCCCCGCGAAGCGGTGGACGCCCGAGCTGAACTTCCTGAACTACACCCCCGCCGCCGACGGCGCGGCGATGGCCGCGCTGCCGAAGGATTTGAAAGTCCGCGTCTCGGTGCAGTGGCGCGAACCGCACAGCGAGTTGGCCCTGCTGCCGGTGGAACCGGCGTTCCCGATCCGGCTGCGGTTGCTGAAGCAAGTCGATCCCGAGGCGAAGGGTTTTGCGAGCGACGACCTCGTCGAAGTGGCCCGCAGCGTCGGCGCCCCGGTGCGGCTCGCTTCGACCGACGGATCGGGTACGTACGAAGCTTCGTTCGATGTCGTCCTGCCCGCCGACGGCGTGTACGCGCTCCGCATCGAAGGGGGCCTCGCGGCTCCGTCGCAGTTGAAGGCGCTGAAGCAGGGGATCGAAATCCGTCCTCGCGCGATGGTCGAAATCCTCGACACGGCCCAGGCCGCGAACGGCACCGTGCGGTTCGACACTTACACGCCGGCGGGTGTCGGCGTCGGCATGCCCGGCGATGCTGCGGCCGCGCTCACCATCGGTCAATCGGATTCGGTGACCGGCAGTGGACCGGGTGTCGCGATCAGTTCGAAGCCCGACCTGCTGGTCGCCGGCGATGCGAAAGGCCTGTCGGGAACGGCGATCGGTGCGGGTTACGCGGGAGGTTTGGCGGCGAGCGTCCTCACGGCGGGAGTTCGCCCCGCCGGGCTGATCGGCGCCGTCGGCTTGAAGCCCGGTTCGCCGATTGTGCTGCCGAAGGCGTGGATCGAATCGCTGACACCGAAGTCGGCCGGGAAGTGATCACGATTCGAGGACGAGGAGTTCGCCGCGCCCGCCGGTGAGCACATCGCCGCGATAGCAGCGGACGGTGCGCGGGCGGGGCAGATCGGGGTAGTCCTGCACACGGAGCAGATCGAGATATGCCGGGGCGTATCTGCAGCAGTAGCGAAAGCCCGGCGCGATGGGTTCGGATTGAGTGGCTGAGATGAGTGTGCCGCGCTTCATGCCGGAACCGGCGCCGCGGCCCAACCCCCCCAGCGCGATGATGGTCCCGGCGATCATCGCGGCACCGGCGAACTCGCCGGCGTGCCCTTCGACGAGGATCCGCCCGCGTCGCATCAGCAGCCCGAGTGCATCTCCCGCATCGCCCCGGATGAAAATGCCGCCGCCGCGCATCCCGTGTCGCGATCCCCGATAAGCCGAGCCGGCATTGTGTCCCGCATCGCCGTGAACCTCGACGCGACCACCGCTCATCTCCGCTCCGAGCCAGTCCCCCGCGTGTCGGTCGATGATCAAACATCCGCCCGTTATCTTCGCCCCCGCATGTGGCCCGGCATCCCCCGCGACAACCGTGATCCCCGCTGTCATCCCCGCGCCCAAGCCTTTCACGCGCGCCGTGTCGCCCTCGAATCGGAGTTGGCCGTCCGAAGCATCGCCCGCAACTGTCGCGACTTCACCCAAGGCTATGTTCCGGTTGCCGGAGAGTACATCGCCATGGGCTACCTCGAGTGCGGTCAGTTTCAGCACGCGATCCGGCGTGATGCCGAAGAACTCCAGCGGGATCGTCGAGTCGTGCTTCACGGTGATCGTCAGCACAGCGACTCCCCCTCGAACAGGGTGTGCAGCCGGATGTGGAATGGCCCGAGCTTGCCGCCGTAGTTCCCCGCCGCGATCTGCAACACGCCGGGGTGGCCGCACGCCGCGATGATCCCCTCCCGCATCGCCCGTTCGACGAGCGCGAGCGTAAGCCCGTCGATGACGATCTCGTAGACCGCATTCGTCCCGTCCGGTAGTTCCGACTTCACCACCCCGCGCAGCGTCGGGCAGTAGGCCTCGTTCGCGCTCGCTTTCAATGCCGCGTACTTGCTGCCGACTTTGCTCCCGGAGCGGACGATGCCGCCGGGGAAGGGAAGCAGCACTCCGGAGAAGCTCCGCATGGCTCGGACCGCCGCTTCCGCCGCCGCGAGCGTTTCCGCCTGAGATTTTCCGCTGATGATAATATTCCCCCCGGCAACACCCTTCGTCGTACCGAAGCTGTCTTCGCAGAGGAATTCGCCGTCCATCGTGGGGATACGCCAGTAGCGTTTGCCATCGAGCTGCTTGCTGATCTGCCAGCCGTCGCCGAAGTAGCGCAGGTTCCCGCCGATGCGGATCGACTTGCCGTCGTCTCCCGGCAACCCGCTGTACACGGCGGTCGTGGCGCAGGTGAGCAGGCACTGGCCGACACGGTTGACCAACGCTTTCTGGAGGGCATCGCGGCTGAAGGCGAAGAAGAGCAGCGAGAATCCGGGCCGACCGTCGGGCGTCTCGTCGGCGAGTTCGCGTTCGATCCCCGCCTCGGCATCGCAGCCGATGACGCTGCTCGCGTAACCGGTCGCGGCCGTCGCGCCGATCCTCGCCCACTCGGGATTGCAAGCCGTGACGATGACCCGCGCCGCCGTCATCGGAAACGCTTCGGCAAAGGTATCGACGATCTCGACGCCGCGAATATGCATGGGTCACCAGCCGCCGTAGATTTCTTCTTCGGCGTCGCGGTTCAAGGCTTTGTACGTCGTGTAGCTCACGAGTTGCCACTTGCCGCTCGGCCCCTTCTTGAAGCGGCCGCGCACGTAGCGGTGATACGCTTCCGCTTCCGGCCCTTCGGGCTTGGCATCGAACCCCACGGTGATCGTATCCCCCGACCCGACCACATCGTCGCGGTTGAACGACCAGAGCGCGATCTTCGCGTTGTAGATCTTCGCGAGGGCGTACGAGGTTTTGATGTCCGCCTTCTTCTTCCCCTTGCGGTCGAAATCCTCGGCGATGTGCTTCTCGAACGCCGACCACTCGCCGGTGTTGAAATCCTTCTGGAACTCGCCCGCCGTGCGGATGACGATCTCGCGCGGACTCTCGAAGAGCGCGTCGATCAGCACCAGCCCGACGAGCAGGCCGATGCCGACACCGGCCGTGATCATCGACTTGCGGGAGCGGTAGCGCACCCAGATGCCGACGCCGGCGAGCATCAGCGCGAAGAGCGCGATGTAGAGGCTATCGGAAGGATCGCTGAGGAACGTCGGCATCGAGGGTTTCCGGTTACAGTCCCAGTTCGGCGAGAGACTGGGCGGCGAGCACGGACTTGAGGAGCGAGCGGAGTTCGACGGTGGATTTGCCTCGGAGCGCAGTCAGAGTCGATTCGGAAAGCGAACCGAATCGCGTATCCAACTGCGCTTCCATCGTTTCGATAAGCCCGATCCGAACGCCTTCCTCGCGGCCTTCTTGTCGGCCTTCTTGTCGGCCTGCGGCCAATCCCAAATCGTATGAGGTGAGGTTGCGATACACGATCTTCTCCTCGGGGGTTTTCAAAATTGTATCATGGATCGCCGCCATTTCGTCCGCACCCACGGGCAGGTACGCTTCGACGCACTCTTCGAGCAAGTTTCGTTTCTGCGCGAGCAGGTCCGCCGTCCGCAGCCGGGTCAGTGCCTGCCGGCCCAGTTCGACGGCGCGGTCGCGGGGAATCTTCATCAGCGCCGAGAGCGCGACGCCCAGCCAGTTGTCGCCCGCGGCGTACGATTCGGCCGCCAAGCCCGGCAAGCCGACGTAGAGATACTGGAACCGGAGCACTTCGAGTTCTCAGAACATCCGCGATGTGGAATCGATCCCGATGCCATCCAAGGCCACGTTGAGATAGATTACGATGGGCAGAACCGGCAGGCCGTACCGGTCGCCGAGGTGAAGGGCATAAGCCGGAAGGCGCGGTTTGATCGAAGTGGTCCGATCCGGAGATTCGACTTCGATGTGGATCAGGGCGAGCCACATCGCCGGGTCCGTACCCGAGGTATCTCCGATCGGTTCCAAAGCCCTCAGCTTCGCCACGAGATCGAGCAGGTGACGGCCCCCGTCGGGAGGGTCGGGCAAAAGTTCCTTGTCGAGCCAGACGATCTCCGACAGGTCGAATCGCTTCGCCCAGTTCTCGAAGAAGAGCGTCAGGAAGTCCGCGAAGAATTCCCGGATCAGCGCCTTGAAGCGCTGATCGTGATCCTCGGGAATGACGATGGCCGCACTCACTTCATTTCACTGCCGTACACCGCGGCGGCGCCCAACTCCTCCTCGATGCGGAGCAACTGGTTGTACTTCGCGATCCGGTCCGTCCGGCTCGCGGAGCCGGTCTTGATCTGGCCGCAATTCGTGGCGACCGCGAGGTCGGCGATGGTCGTATCTTCGGTCTCGCCGCTGCGGTGGCTCATGATCGCCGTGAACTTGTTCCGCTTGGCCATCTCCACGGCTTCGAGTGTTTCGGTGAGCGTGCCGATCTGATTCACCTTCACGAGGATGCTGTTGCCGCAGCCCTCGGCGATGCCGCGCTTCAGGCGGGCCGTGTTCGTCACGAAGAGATCGTCGCCGACGAGTTGCACCTTGCCGCCGAGTTTCGCGGTGAGCTTTTTCCACCCGGCCCAATCGTCTTCCGACAATCCGTCTTCGATGGAGCGGATGGGGTGCTTGGCGCACAGCCCGGCCCAGAGGTCGATCATCTCGTCCGTCGAGATGATCTTGTCGGGCGCGCTCTTGAAGAAGCAGTACCCTTCCTTCCCCTTGTGCTTCGCCTCCTCGAACAGTTCGGTACACGCGGGATCGAGTGCGAAGGCGACTTGATCGCCGACCTTGTACCCGGCCTTTTCGATGGCCGTCGAAATCGTCGCCAGCGCTTCGTCGGCCGAGGGGATGTTCGGGGCGAAGCCGCCCTCGTCGCCGACGGCGGTGTTCAGCCCCTTGTCGTGCAGCACTTTCTTGAGCGAATGGAACACCTCCGCGCCCATGCGCAGTCCTTCGCGGAACGTGGCCGCGCCGACGGGGACGATCATGAACTCCTGGAAATCGACGGTACTATCGGCGTGCTTGCCGCCGTTGAGCACGTTCATCAGCGGCACCGGCAGCATCGTCGCGTTCGTCCCGCCGATGTAGCGGTAAAGCGGCAGCCCCGCCGTTTTCGCCGCGGCGTGCGCGACGGCCATGGAGATGCCGAGGATCGCGTTCGCCCCGAACTTCGCCTTGTTCGGCGTACCGTCGAGTTTGAGCATCGCCGTGTCGAGCGCGACCTGATCGAACGCGCACATCCCGATCAGCGCTTGGGCGAGGGATCCGTTCACATTCTCGACGGCTTTGAGCGTCCCCTTGCCGCCGTAGCGCTTCTTGTCGCCGTCGCGCAGTTCCACGGCCTCGTGCGCCCCGGTGCTGGCCCCGCTCGGCACGGCTGCGCGGCCGAGGATGCCGCTCTCCAGAATGACATCGACTTCGACGGTCGGATTGCCCCGGCTGTCGAGGATTTCGCGGGCGCGGATCGAGCGGATCTTCGACTGGCTCATGAGTGCGGTCATCGGGCGGATGGCGGGGAATGCACCGCATCGGACGATCCGACGGACGCGATGATGGGATACGGTCGCGGGGGGCAACTGGCCAGCGAAGCCCGTTGCGGTGTAGAATGGGCGTCAATCACAAAGGGCCATGCGATGCCGATCCACAATTGGAAATCGGTCGATGCGGGGATCTTCCACGACTTCCATCAGGGGTGGTCTTGGATGATCCGCAACGCATTGAACCGCGTTCTGCCGCGCGATCACTATGCGATCGTCGAACAGATCGCATCGACACCCGAAGAGCGCCGATACGAGCCCGATGTGGTCACCCTTCAAACCGACGGGTACGACTCGGACGGAGGCGGAGTCGCACTCGCGCCGGCACCGCAAACCACGCGTCGGATCCGGACCGAATCGGACATCTACGCCGCGAAGAAGAACTTGGTCGCGATCCGCCATGTCTCGGGCGATCGCATCGTCGCGGTCATCGAACTGGTATCGCCGGGGAACAAGTCGAGCGCGTTCGAAATCAAGCGACTCGTGGACAAGGTCGAAGACCTGCTGCTCCGGGAAATCCATGTCCTCATCGTCGACCTCTTCCCGACTTCGCGCACGAACCCCGACGGGATTCACGAAGCCATCTGGGACAGGATCGGGTCGGCGGATCTCCCGGCTGCCGACCCCGCGAAAAAACTGGTGGCCGTCAGCTACGAAGTCCACGATGTGCGGGATGTCGAAGCTTACATCGAACCGCTGGCGATCGGCGATGCCATCCCGGACATGCCGGTGTTCCTGCGTCCCGGCGGCTGCGTGATGCTCCCCCTCGAAGAGACGTACAATTCCGCATACGCCGCTGTGCCGCTCCGCTGGCGCCGGGTCATCGACGCCGGTACTCCACCCGCAGTTTCGCCAAGTTGACCGGATCCAATTCTTCCCCCTCCGGCCCGTCCTTCGGCGTCTCCAAGATCATCGGCAGCGCGTCGAAGCGCGGATCGTTCACGAGCATCCGGAACGCTCCGTCGCCGATCTGACCCAGCCCCAATCCCGCGTGGCGATCGACCCGGCTCCCGTGCGACTTCACGCTGTCGTTGACGTGGAAGAGGTTCAACTTCTCCAGCCCGATCACATCGTCGAATTCTCGGAATGTCGCCGTGTATCCGTCGGGCGTATGGATCGGATAGCCCGCCGCGAAGACGTGGCAGGTGTCGAGACAGACGCCGAAGCGCCCCGGTTCCTTCACTCCTTCGAGCAGGGTCGCCAAGTGCTCGAAGCGGTGGCCCAGCGTCGTCCCCTGACCGGCGGTCGTCTCCAACAGCACCATTGGCTTCAACCCCCGGCAGCGATCGGCCGCGAGGTTCAAGCCCTCGATCACCCGCGTCAGCCCGGCCTCGTCGCCGCTGCCGACGTGCGCACCGGGGTGCATCACGAGGTACGACAATCCGAGTTGCTCGGCCCGCTCCCATTCGATGGCGAACGCATCGACCGACTTGCGGAACAGGTCATCGCCGGGGGCCGCGAGATTGATCAGGTACGAATCGTGCGCGGTGACGTACCGCAACTTAGCGGCGGTCGCCGCCTGTCGGAACGCGGTGGCATCCGCGTCCGAGATCGGCTTCGCGGCCCACTGGCTGGCGTTCTTCGTGAAGAGCTGGAGGGTGTCGCACCCAAACCGCACGGCGGTGGCGACGGCATTGGTCAGTCCGCCCGCCACCGAGAAGTGCGCACCGAAAAGGGGCATGGAGAACTCGCGAAGTAGGACAGGCATCTTGCCTGTCCGGATCTGAAAATGCGGACGGGCAAGATGCCTGTCCGCACGGTCGAGTTATTTCACCAGCTTCGCGATATCGTCCTTGATGGCGTCCGCCCAGATCTTGTAGCCCGCTTCGCTCAGGTGGAGCAGATCGGGCATGATCTTCTTGTCGAGCGTGCCGTCTTTTTCGAGGAACTTGTCGCCGATGTCTTTGAAGAAAACGGTCTTGCCGTCGTCGTACTTGGAGATGAGCAGGTTGAGGTACTTGAGTCGGTCGCGGATCATGTCGGTCTCCTTGGCCAAGCGCGGGAAGACGCCGAGCAGGAGGATTTTCATCTCGGGCTTCTGCTTGCGGAGTTCGGCGATGATGGCTTTGATCCCGCCGGCGATTTGCTCGGCCGAGTGCGAGCCGGAGTTGTTGGTGCCGATCATGATCACGGCCAGCTTGGGCTTCAGCGGTTCGATCTCCTTGCCGTCGGTGAGGCGCCAGAGGATGTGGCCGGTCTGATCGCCGCCGATGCCGAGGTTGACCGGCTTGAACGGCCCGAACGATTCGTCCCAGATCTTCTTGGCCTCTTTGCCCTCCCAGCCTTGCGTGATGGAATCGCCGAGGAAGATCACGTCGCCTTCGCCCTTCTCGACGATCTTGAGGAACTCCTTGTGCCGGGGGATGTCGCGGTTCAGCGGCTTGACGGCCGGATTCTCTTTGGCGTCCTGCGCGGCGGCGGAAGTACAGAAGCCGAGCGCGAGCAGGAGGACGGGTAGCGAAACGAGCGGACGCATCATCGGGGCTCCGAAACGGGAGGGGTGGCCCAGGAGGGCCGGGTGGGAATCGGCGGGTCGATCCCGCCGAGGGTCTGAGTATCCGCGATGCACCGCGCAGCGGCAAGGACGAAGTCGCGAATGGGTGCGCCAACGGATTTTGGCGGTCATCGAGCGGTCAGAATGACCCTTGGTCGGATCCCAAGTCGCCACCTTGAGAGCACTGAGAATTCCGTTTGGGTTTCAGTGGTTTCAGTGGTTTCAGTGGTTTCAGTGCTTTCAGCGGGGGGGGTATGCAGAATGACCGAAACTGAAATCGACATTGGACAAATCGGCGGAAGTACCTTTCGGACAACGGGTTCGGCGATTCATTGGCGCACCCCTCGCGAATCACCCGTAGGCCAGTTCCGCGGCGGCGACGCCGGAGCCGGGGGTCACCTTGCATCCGGCGCCGCGGAGCACCTGTTCGAGCGCGGCGAGCACGAGGAAGACGCTGCTCGGCTTGCTGTTGTAGCCCATGAGGCCGATGCGCCAGGCCTTGCCCTTGAAGTCGCCGAGGCCGCCGCCGATCTCGATGCCGAAGTCGGTGAGCATGCGCTTGCGGTTGGGGATGTCTTCGATTCCTTCGAGGATGCGGACGCCGTTCAAGTGCGGCAGTCGGATGCCGGGGGCCGCGATGTAGTTTAGGCCGATGGCTTCGAGGCCCGCTTTCAGGGCGAGGTGGTTGCGCAGGTGGCGCGCCCATCGGACTTCCAAACCCTCTTCGAGCACGATTCGTAGACCTTCCCGCAGCGCGTAGATCATGCTGATC
>JAYVTJ010001043.1:0-2099 GCA_043774415.1 Fimbriiglobus sp.
TTGGCACTCGACCCCAACACGAAGGCGGCCGCGGAGAACTTGTCCAAGAAAGTGCAGACCCTGCTGGCGGGCAGCCGACCCCCGGTGAACACGCCCCACGAGCGCGCGCTGTACGACAGCCTCGTGTCAGTTGAGAGTCCACTCCTGAAGGATTTGGATCTCGCGCGCTTCGCGAAGCCGCGGCCGAAGGGGATGGAGTACGGCCTGCCGAAGGAGCGCTTCGGTACCGACGGCAACATCGCGGCCGATGCGCCCGTCGAAATCCGGCTGCCCGCAGCGCTCTTCGTCGGCCGCGAGTTCATCGTCGACGGCAAACTCGCCGATGCCACCGGCGATCGCGCCGTGCAGTTCCAAGTCTCGGCAACCGCCGACGCTCCGTGGGATGGCAAAGCCATCGCCGCCACGGCGACCGGTTCCAAGAAGCTGCTCGCGGGGCACGCCGAGTTCCGGCAGGTCTTCCCGCTCTTCCTCTGTTTCCCCGCTGTCGTCCCCGTCGATGAAGTCGTGAGCCTGAAGATGTTCCACCGCGAAGACGAACCGCTGATGCGGCTCTTCCTGAGCGACGCCGAGGCGAAGCGGCTCGACCGCCTCTGGGACGAGCACCGCTTCATCTCCCGCCAGCCCGTGGCTGAGAACGACTACCTGCCGCAGTTCATCGGCTTCGTCACGCAGGATCAGCCGAAGGAGCTGCTGAACTACTACGAGGGGATGCGGCCGCTGTTCAAGAAGCAAGCCGAGGACTTGCTGAAGGAGGAGGAGGCCGCGATCCCGAAGCAGGTCGATGCACTCATCGAGTTCGCCGCCCGCGCCCACCGCCGGCCGCTCGCCGACAAGGAGAAGGACGAACTCCGTGCGCTCTACGCGGCCATCCGCAAGAAGGGGGCACCCCACCTTGAAGCGGCCCGCGGCGTGATCGCCCGCGTGCTGATCTCCCCGGCGTTCCTCTTCCGCATCGAGAAGGCCGCGGCGGGCGTGAAGGATACCGCCGTGGACGACTGGGAACTCGCCACGCGGCTCAGCTACTTCCTCTGGGCCTCCGCGCCGGACGACGAACTCCGCAAGCTCGCGGCCGAGGGCAAACTCCGCGATCCGAAAGTGCTCGCGGCCCAAGCCGCGCGGATGCTCAAAGACGGCCGCACGCGCGCGCTCGCCGTCGAGTTCGGCACGCAGTGGCTGCACGTCCGCGGGTTCGACGAGCACAACGAGAAGAACGAAAAGCTCTTCCCGACCTTCGACGCGAATCTGCGAAAGGCGATGAACGAGGAATCGGTCCTCTTCTTCCAAGACCTGTTCCAGCAGGATCGCCCGGTCACGGACATCCTCGATTCGGATGCGACCTATCTCAACGAAACACTCGCGAAGCACTATGGCATCACCGGTGTGACCGGCCCGCAGTTCCGCCGCGTGGAGAAGATCCGCCAGTACGGTCGCGGCGGCATCCTCGGATTGGCGAGCGTGCAGACTCACGAGTCGGGTGCATCGCGTACCAGCCCGACGCTCCGCGGCAACTGGGTCTCCGAAACGCTCCTCGGCGAGAAGCTCCCGAAGCCCCCGCCGGACGTTCCGAAGATCGCGGAGGAAGAAGCCGGGGCGAAGCTCACGGTGCGGCAGCAGGTCGAGATGCACTCGAAGGCTCCGCAGTGCGCGGTCTGCCACATCCGCGTCGATCCGTTCGGCTTCGCCCTCGAAAAATACGACCCCATCGGCCGGCTGCGCACGAAGGATCTCGGGGGCCTCGCGGTCGATACGAAGGCGAAGCTCAAGGACGGCACCGAATTCGAGGGCATCGACGGCCTGCGGAACTACCTCCTGACCCAGAAGAAGGACGTGATCGTCCGCCTCTTCTGCCGCAAGCTGCTCGGCTACGCGCTCGGCCGCCAGACGATCCTCTCGGACACCGCCCTGCTCGACGAGATGGTCGCCGAGCTGAAAAAGGGGAACGGGAAGGTGTCGGCGGCGCTGGCGGCGATCCTGCGCAGTCCGCAGTTCCGGATGATCCGCGGAGGGGATAGAGTGGAGGGGGAGTGAAGGGACACGGAGCGGTGGGCGTAAGCCCTCCGTGGAATTCGAGTGGCGTGATTTCCGCAGTCACGGAGGGC
>JAYVTJ010001044.1:0-4175 GCA_043774415.1 Fimbriiglobus sp.
GATGACCTGGGCCGACGATAAGAACGGCGCGACCGAAGTGAAGATGTCCCGCGACGGGATCGAAGATTCGGTGAAGCCCCTCGGCGAGAAGGTCGGCCAGGCCGAGATGGCGCTGCCCCAAGGGAGCGGCGGTCTGCTCGCCACGTTGTGGCATTTCCGCATCCTGATGACGCAGCTCCGCGAGGGGTTCAACCCGAACGTGAACATCAACCCCGGCTTCGTCGCCGGCGGCTCCGAGCCGTTTTACCCGCCCCCGGCCGACGGCAAGACACCGGCGAACGCCGCCGATCTCCGCGTCGATTGCGACGTGTTGAAAACGAAGAAGGGGCAGTTCGAAGCCAAGTGGTACTTCTCGCAGAAGGATCACGCGCTGCTCGGCTGCGAGGCGACCTTCACCAAAGACGAAGACCCGTGCGAACTCTACTTCTACGACTTCAAAGCGGTCGGCGATGTGAAGCTGCCGCACAAGATCGTCTGCAAGTTCGGCGACAAGACGTTCGGCACGATCACCGCGCGGACTTACACGCTGGTCAAGAAGTAAGCGGGGTATCGGGTGTAGAGTTTGGGGTATGGACAAGCATCCTCGGTGATTCTTCCAAACACCCTGCCCCCCCCACCCCATACCCGAGCGATTGCACCCTCGACGCATACACCACTGGGCCATCCCATGTTCCGCCGGGTTCCGTTCGCGATTCTCGCACTCGGCCTCTTTTCGGCTCCGGTTTCGGCCACCGAGCCGGTGGCGAAGGTCGCCGATGCGGTCAACGAGAAGATGGTCAAGATCTTCG
This sequence comes from Fimbriiglobus sp., assembly GCA_043774415.1. Lineage (GTDB taxonomy): Bacteria > Planctomycetota > Planctomycetia > Gemmatales > Gemmataceae > JALHQU01. Next base: position 789 of record JAYVTJ010001044.1, read on the forward strand.
GCTCCGGCGGCTTCAAGGGGCTGACGAACTACTCCACCGGCATCCTCGTCTCGGCCGACGGCGACATCCTCACCGTGGCGAGCCAGACGCTCGATACGTCCGAACTCATCATCCACCTGTACGACGGCCGCAAGATGAAGGCGACCGTCGTCGTGACGGAACCGGAACTCGACATCGCACTGCTGAAGATCAAAGTCGAAGGCAAGAAGCCGGGCGAACCGACGGGCCTCAATCTCTCCTTCTTCGACTTCGACGCGAGCCTCAAGCGGCCGATGGCCGAGGCGGGCGACTGGGTGCTCGGCTTCAGCAACCAGTTCCAGATCGCGATGCGCGACGAGCCGATGAGCATCCAGCAGGGCACCGTGATGTCGGTCGCCAAACTCCACGGCCGCCGCGGGATCTTCGACTTCCCGTACACCGGCGAGGTCTACGTCGTCGATGCGATCACGAACAACCCCGGCGCGGGCGGCGGAGCGCTGTGCGACCGCAAGGGGAACCTCCTCGGCATCATCGGCCGGGAGATCAAGAATTCGCAGTCGGAGACGTGGATTAACTACGCGATCCCGCTGAACGCCAAGGTCGATCTGAAAGACGGCGACAAGACTGTCACGGTCACGCTGCCGCAGTTCGTGGCGCTGGCGATGCAGGGCAAGTATAAGCCGGTGATCAAGCCGATCGTCGCCCTCACGGCGGGCGGATTCCACGGCATCCGGTTCGTGCCGAACATCTTGGAACGGACGCCGCCGTACGTCGATGAACTCCACCCGAACTCCCCGGCCGCAAAGGCCGGGGTGCAGATCAACGACCTCGTCAGTTTCATCGACGGCGAACCGATCTACAGCATCAAAGCCTTCAGCGATTTCCTCCGCAAGACGCGCCCGGGCACGACGATCCGCCTGGAAGTCCGCCGCGGGGACAACCTCCAAACCATCGAAATGAAGCTCGACGAGTGGCCGAAAGGGCTGCTGCCGACCCTGCCGCAGCCGAAGTTCGCCGACCCGCCGAAGTAGGTGCGACCCCACCCTCAAGGGCGGGTCGAAAGCGAATAAGCCCCGTGAATGGGGCTACCGAAGATCTGTCGCAATCGAATCGCGGAGAGCCCCGTTCACGGAGCTTCACCCGTGCAGACCCGCCCTTTAGGGCGGGTCGCTGACCATCCGAGTTCCAGCGAGTCCACCATGATCCGCACTTTCCGCCGATTGCTGATGGTCGCTGCGTTCGCTTCGGCGTCCGGCCCGGCGTTCGCCCAAGATGTGAACGAAGAGAACGAAAAGGCGATGAAAGCCGCGATCGCGAAGGCGGCGCCGTTCATCGCTAAGATCGAAACCGCCGGCGGCGCCGGGGCAGTCGGCGGCGGACCCGGCGCGGTCCGAAAAGGGACCGGCCCGACGACCGGCCTCGTGATCGGGGCGGACGGGTACATCATCTCGAGCGCGTTCAACTTCGCGAACAAGCCGACCGACATCTTCGTGACGGTGCCGGGCAAGCCGCGCCTCGTGGCGAAGATCGTCGCCAGCGATACCTCGCGGATGCTCACGCTGCTGAAAGTCGATCTGAAGGATCTGCCCGTCCCGACGGTGATGCCCGCCAAAGAGATCAAAGTCGGGATGTGGACGCTGGCCCTCGGCCGCGCGCTCGATCCCGAAATCGCGAAGTCCCCTTCGGTGAGCCGGGGCATCGTCAGCGCCCTCGAGCGGATTTGGGGCAAGTGTCTCCAGACCGACTGCAAAGTTTCGCCGATCAGCTACGGCGGCCCTCTCGTGGCCATCGACGGCCGGGTGATGGGCGTGCTCGTCCCGGCGTCGCAAAATGGCGAAGGCGAAGCGGCGGGCGTCGAATGGTACGACGGCGGCATCGGTTTCGCAGTCCCCCTCGAAGACGTCATGGCCGTGCTCCCGCGGCTGAAGGAGGGCAAGGATCTCCGCCGCGGGATGCTGGGTTTCAACCCGAAGTCTCCCGAGGAAATGTACAACGTGCCCGTCGTCGTCGGCAGCATCGCCCCGCAGTCGGTCGCCGAGAAAATCGGCCTCAAAGTGAACGACAAGTTCACCTCGTTCAACGGCAAACCGGTCGAGAACTTCAAAGATCTGATGACCCTGCTCGGGCCCAAGTACGACGGCGACAAAGTGAGCCTGACGGTCGAACGCGACGGCAAAACGGAAAAGTTCAGCGACGTGGTGCTCGGCGGTAGTTCGGCGACGTTCTCGCAGCCGTTCTTCGGCATCCTGCCGATGCGCGACGATCCCGAGCCGGGCGTCGAAGTGCGGTACGTCTATCCGAAATCCCCGGCCGCGGTCGCGGGCATTCTGGAAGGCGACCGCATCATGAAGATCGGCCCGGCCGCGGCGCCGATGCTGACGCCGATCACGGGCGGTCGGACGCAACTCTCGACGATCGTAAGGTCCGCGCCGCTCAACCTCGACTTCAAAGTCGAGTTGAAGCGCAAGGCCGGGGCGAAGGTGGAAGTGGTGACGCTGAAAATGGCCGCACTCGGCGAAGAGATCCCCGAGAAGGCGCCGCCGAAGTCGAGCCTCGAAATGGCCCTCGGCAAGATGAAAAAAGAGAATGACAAGGAGCTGGAACTCGGATTCCAGAAGGACCTCGCGAACACGACCAGCGGCCGGAAGTACTGGATGTACCTTCCGGACAACTACGACAAGAACAAGTCGTACGGTGTCATCATCTGGCTGCACGACGCGGGGAAGGGCGGCAAAGACGCCAAAGATATGTTCAAGATCTGGGAAGACTACTGCGACTCGGCGAACTACATCCTCATCGGGCCGCAGGCGAAGAACGGCGTCGATTGGGTCGCGACGGAGACCGAGGAACTCGTCCAATCCATCAATAAGGCGATCGCCGGGTTCACGGTGGACCGCTCGCGGATCGTGGTCCACGGCATGGGCAACGGCGGCTCGATGGCGATGTACCTGGCGTTCAACGCCCGCGATCTCGTCCGCGCGGCCGTGGTCAGCGGGGCCGTGCTCAGCGGCAACGCGAAGGACAACCTGCCGAATCAGTCGCTCTCGTTTTACGTCGTCGCCGGCGACAAAGACCCCGTGCTGAAGGAGATCAAGGAGACGAACGAGAAGCTCAAGGCGAAGAAGTTCCCGGTGATCTACCGCGAGCTGAAGGACTTCGGCAAGGAGTATTTGGATCAGAAGACGCTGGAAGAGATCTGCAACTGGCTCGATGCGCTCGATCGGATTTGACCATTGCGGATTTGGGATTGCGGATTTCGGATTGCAAAGAGGCCAGTCGCTTCTTCAATCCGAAATCCGCAATTGAACACCTCACTTCAATTCCACACTCCAGTAGGCCGAATCCAGGAACGACTGCCAGGTGTGGTACTTCTTCTGGTTCAGCTTCATGTTGAGCATCGGGCTGCGC
>JAYVTJ010001045.1:0-2022 GCA_043774415.1 Fimbriiglobus sp.
CGCCATCGACACGCTGTTGAATGCGAAGATCGCCGCGGCCGGGTTGAAGGCGGCGCCGCCCGCGGACAAGCGCTCCCTCCTCCGCCGCGCGACCTTCGACCTCATCGGGCTGCCGCCGACGCCCGAAGAAGTCGAGGCGTTCATCAAAGACAGTTCGCCCGAAGCATTCGCGAAGGTCGTCGATCGGCTGCTGGCATCCCCCGCGTACGGCGAGCGGTGGGCGCGGCACTGGCTCGATGTCGCGCGCTACGCCGACAGCAACGGCATGGACGAGAACACCGCCTTCGGCCACGCTTGGAAGTACCGCGACTACGTCGTCCGCAGCTTCAACGACGACAAACCCTACGCCCAATTTCTGAAGGAGCAGATCGCCGGCGACTTGCTGCCGGCGTCCAGAGATCCAAAGGCGGAGTTCGACCGGTACGCCGCCCTCGGTTACCTCTCGGTCGGGCCGAAGCTGCTCGCGGAACCGGACAAACAGAAGATGCTCCTCGACATCGCCGACGAGCAACTCGACACTGTCGGCAAGAGCGTGATGGGCCTCACGCTCGGCTGCGCCCGTTGTCACGATCACAAGTTCGACCCGCTGCCGACGCGCGATTACTACAGTCTGCTCGCGGTCTTCACGAGCACGCGGACGATGCAGAACCTCAACACGGTGGCGAAGGTGCAGGAGCGCAATCTCGGCAAGGGCGTTACGGCCGAAGCGGTCGCGGACCGCGAGAAGCTCGACGCGGCCCGCAAGGAACTCGGCAAGCTCGAAGGCGAGTTCGGCAAGACGCCGGAGAAAGAGAAGGAGAATCGCACCGAGATCCACAACAAGGCCGAGGTTCAGCGCGCCGAAATCAAGCGGCTGACGGCGTTGATCCCGCCGGACGACCTCGTGATCGCCGTCGAAGAAGGTGCCGCGGGGGCTTACGGAACGGAGCCGCGCAACCTCCACGTGCAGGTGCGCGGCAACTACGTCACGGCGGGCGAAGAGGCCCCGGCCGTGTTCCCGCGCATCCTCGCCGGCGAAACGCAACCGGCGTTCGTGCCGACCACCGCGAACCCGAACGGCAAGGCCATCGCCAACACGACGCGCTTCGGCAGTCTCCGCGCGGGCAGCGGCCGCTTGCAGCTCGCCGAGTGGCTCGCCGATCCGAAGCATCCGCTCACGGCGCGCGTCTTCGTCAACCGCGTCTGGCAGCATCACTTCGGCGAGGGACTCGTGCGCAGCCCGGACAACTTCGGCAAGCTCGGAGACCGCCCGACGCACCCGGAACTCCTCGACTGGCTCGCCGCCGAGTTCCTCGAACCGACCGCGGCGCCCGGTGTCCCCGGCACGCTGAAGCGCTTGCACCGCCTCATTCTGCTGAGCGACGCCTACCGCCGCAGCGGGGTGGCCGATGCGAAGTCGGCGACGGCCGACCCGGACAACAAGCTGCTCTCGTACTTCCCGCGGCGCCGGCTCGAAGCCGAATCCATCCGCGATGCTATCCTCGCGGTGTCCGGGCAGCTCGACCGCACCATCGGCGGCACGCTGCACGGCTCGAACAACATACCCAAAGACCTCGAATACGTCGGCGATGTGAAGTACGAATCGAACCGCCGCAGCCTTTACTTGCCGGTGATCCGCGCGAAGCTCTTCGACTTCTTCCAGACCTTCGACTTCCCCGATCCCGGCGTGACGGTGGGCAAGCGCATCGCCACGACGGTCGCCCCGCAGGCGCTCTACCTGATGAACAGCCAGTTCGCGCGGGAGCAGGGCTACCGGCTCGCGAACCTCGCTATCGCCAGCAGTCCGGAGGCGTCGAAGCGGATCGAGTTCGCCTATCGCCGGGCGCTCTGCCGAGATGCGACTCCGGATGAAACGGCGCGCGTGACGGAGTTCCTCGTCCGTGCGGAGAAGGCGCTCGAACCCACCGTGAAGGATCCCGCAAAGCGGACGGAGACCGCGTGGGCCGCGTTCGCCCAGATGCTCTTTGCGAGCAGCGAGTTTCTGTTCGTGGAATAAAGCCCCGTAGGGCGTGGTCGAGTCTG
>JAYVTJ010001046.1:0-3643 GCA_043774415.1 Fimbriiglobus sp.
GGACAGACCTCACCCCCCAACCCCCTCTCCGAAACGGAGAGGGGGAGCAAATCCTCAATCCGCAATCGGAGCTGCCCATGCCCATCGATACCCTCGCCGACGTGAAGATCTCCCTCGCCGTGAGCGGCTCCGGCGACGACGCCCTGCTCGCCGAACTCCAAACCGCCGCCGATTCGTTCGTCGAGACCTTCTGCGGCCGCAGCTTCTCCGGCGGCACCTTCATCGAAGACCACCCCGGCGGCGGTCGCCTCCTGTTCCTCGCGAACTTCCCCGTGGCGGGCGTGAGCAGCCTGAAGGTCGATGCGACGCGCGTCTTCGCGAGCGACTCGCTCATCCCGGCGAGCGCCTACGTCGTGCATGCGAATCGCGGCGTCATCGAGCTGCTCGACGGGACGTTCGTGCCGACGCTCCCCGGCTGGAATGTCGGCGCCGACGCGTTCCCCGGCGCGGTCCGCGTGGTCTACACGACGGCGACGGGCGCGGTGCCGGCGGCGATCGCGCGGGCGTACGCCGACCTCATCGGCCACTGGTATCGCCAGGCGAAGACGCACGCGGCGACGGGCCAGTTGAACGTCGGCGAAAGTGCGGGCGTGACCTATCCGTGGGGCCAATCGACGGGAATGCGGATTCCGGAGAGCGCGCTGGCGCTGCTGCGGCCGTTCCGCAATCCGGTGGTGTGAAGGGGGCCGACGGGTTCTGAGCGGACCTCGCGTTTTCGCAGAGTGACCCTCTGCTCCTGACCCCGGAGGGGTCTCAGATATTGGCCGGTGGTCGCACCTTCGGAGCCGAGCGGGAACTTTGCGCCGCCCGGACGCCGCTCGGCGATCGGCCGCAGATCCGAATTCGGGCTGAAAGACTGGGGTTTTCGCTCATGGAACTGTTTCGGCGCGCGGAGTCATTGCGGTCGGAATAGCGCTGCCGCACGGTGGGGAAATTGGGAACGGGACTTCTCAACCGTTCGCCCGGCGGCGAAGGAGGCTGTGATGGTCCGCCTGCTTCTCGATGTACGCCACCACGGAATCGACACCGGACAGACTCACGGCGAACGAAGCATAGCCCTCCTGCCTCGCGATTTTCCGACCACTCGAACGCCGGTACTCGGCCAACCCTTTTTCGACAGGAAAAGTCGGCACGGTGGCATACCTCAACATCGACCTCACTCCCGCGTCACGAATTCGTCCAGGTTCATCAGCACGCGGGCCAGGCGGGCCCAGGCCGTCTTCGGATCGGCCCGCTTCTGCGCTTCGAAATACTTCAGCGCTACCTTCGTTTCCTCCTTACTCGGCAGCCTCCCGAAGCAGAGCCGGTAGGCGCAATCGAGCCGCCCTGCATCATCCGCGATGTTCCCTTCCTTCTCGATGCGGGCGCCGAGCGCCGCGGCGAATTCCACGAAGGCCGGATCATTCGCAAGGTGCAGCGCCTGCAGCGGGGTGTTGCTACGGTTGCGCTTCGTGCACGCGGTCTGCGCGTCGGCGCCGTCGAAGGTCGTCATCAGGTGGTGCTGGCTCTGGCGCCACACATGAGTGTACAGCCCCCGGCGGTAGCGATCTTCGCCCTTGCTCTCGGGCCACGGATGCTTGCTCTGGGTGAAGGCGAAGACCTCCGGCGGCAGCGGCGGATAGACCCCCGGACCGCCGAGCTTCGGGCTGAGCAATCCGCTCGCGCTCAGCGCCGCATCGCGGATGATCTCGGCTTCGAGCCGCAACCGCGCTTGCCGTGCGAGCAGCTTGTTCTGCGGGTCGGCCTCCTTCAAATCGCCGCGCAGCACCGACGCTTGCTTGTAGGTCGCGCTCGTCACGATGAGCCGGTGCAGCGCCTTGATGCTCCAGGGCTTCGCGTCCTTCGCGCTCGGTTCGCGGAACTCCACGGCCAAGTAGTCGAGCAGTTCGGGATGCGTCGGCGCTGTCCCCTGCATGCCGAAGTCGTTCTCGGTTTCGACGAGGCCGCGCCCGAAGAACTGCTGCCATGCTCGATTCACGAACACGCGCGCAGTCAGCGGATGATCCTCACTGACGAGCCAGCGCGCGAGGTCGAGTCGATTCTTCTCCTCTCCGCTTCGGAGAGGGGGCCTGGGGGTGAGGTCTCTTACGACGGCCGCAGGATACCCCGGCGCCACGCGATCCCCGCGCCGCAGAAAGTCTCCCCGGATCTGCACGAACGTCTCCCGCGGCTTCGCCCGCTCCTTCATGATGAGCGTGCTCGGCACCTGTCCCTGAACCTTCTTGAGTTCCGCAATCGTCTTCTTGACCACCTCGTCGTTGCCGCCCAGGCGCTCGGCCGCGAGGCGCTCCGTCAACTCGGCCACTTTCTTGTCGAGATCGGGCGCGCCGCCGATGCTCATGGAGGGTTCGTCGCTGCTGTTGAAGAACGCGTACAGCTTGTAGTACTCGGCCTGCGACACGGGATCGTACTTGTGATCGTGGCACTGGGCGCAGCCGACGGTGAGGCCGAGCCAGACGGCGGCCGTGGTGTTCGTGCGGTCCACGATGCGCTCGACGCGGAACTGCTCGGCATCGGTGCCGCCCTCCTCGTTGAAGCTCGTGTTGCGGTGGAACCCGGTCGCGATGAGCTGATCCTTCGACGGCTTCGGCAGCAGGTCCCCGGCGAGTTGCTCGACGGTGAACTCGTCGAACGGGAGGTCGCGGTTGAATGCGGCGACGACCCAATCGCGGTAGGGCCAGATGCTGCGGGCGCCGTCGATGGTGTAGCCGTTGCTGTCGGCGTAGCGGGCGAGGTCGAGCCAGTGCCGGGCCTGGCGCTCGCCGTAGTGCTCGGAGGCGAGCAGCTTATCGACGAGCTTCTCGTAAGCGTCCGGCGACTTATCGTCGGCGAACTCGCGGACATCCCCCGGCGATGGCAGTAGCCCGATGAGGTCGAGTGTGACGCGGCGGATGAGCGTCGCGCGATCCGCTTCGGCGGACGGCTTCAGCTTGGCTTCCGCCAGTTTCGCGCGGATGAACGCATCGATGGGATGCGCTTCGCCCTTCGGCACGGCCGGCCGCACGGGTGGAACGAAGCTCCAGTGCGGGGCGTACTCCGCGCCGCTGACAACCCACTGTCGCAGCGTCTCGATCTGCTTCGCACTCAGCGGCAGGCCCGCCTCCTCCGGCGGCATCTGCGCGTCGCTGTGCGCCGCGATGCGCTTCAGCAGTTCGCCCGCCGCGGGCAGTCCCGGGAATTTGTCGAGGCGCAGCTTCGCCTTCTGCACCGCCGGCCCGTGGCACTTGAAGCAGTGGTTCGACAGGATCGGCCGGACATCCCGATTGAAGTCGGGCGCAGCGGGTTGGGGTGCGCCGAGGGCGAGGAGGAGCGGGAGGAAGTTCATAGCTATTCAACGGGATGATCAGAATTCAATCAGGATACCACGGCGAGCCGGCAGCGCGAGTGAGCTTCCGAATTCCGGATGTCCGGCAGTCCGCTCATCCTCGCGGCCCTGAAGGACGACGCCCCACTTCCCCTTGCCGGAATTCCCCGCTTCTGTTCAACATGCCGCCTTCCGAATCCCTCCGGCGAGTGCCCTCCTATGGCGATGGTGACGGGGCGACGGATCGCCCTCCCCCTGCCGCGGCGATGGATCGCCGACCTCCTCCACGCCGGCCGGCGCATCCCGACCGTCACCGTGGAGCGGCTCGTGCAGGTGGCG
>JAYVTJ010001047.1:0-2951 GCA_043774415.1 Fimbriiglobus sp.
CTCCGGCAGGCCCACCGCCTGCGCAAGCACCTCCGCGAACTGCAATCGGAAGTCGATCTCGGGCCGCGCGTGATGAAGGCCCAGCAGACCCACCTCGCGGCCGAGGAAGCGGCGCACAAACTGGCCTACGACACCGTGAGCAAGCTGAAGCTCAAGATCCGCGAAGACGAAGTGACGCTGAAGCAGGCCAATACCCAACTGGAGAAGTTCGAGAAGCAACTGAACGATGCGGGCAGCCCGAAGGAGTACGAGGGGAAGCAGTCCGAAATCCGGATGGCGAAGGAGAAAATCACCCAGACGGAAGAAGCGATTCTGATGAGCATGGAAGATCTGGAGACGCGGACCGCGAACCTGCCGCAGGACGACCGGCGCTGGGCCGATGCGAAAGCCGCGTTCGCCCAGCAGGGGGTCGATGCCAAGGAGCGCCTCGAACGGATCGTCGAGGATCAGGGGCTGGCGCGGGCCGAACTCGCGAAAGCGGAAGCGCAGCTTCCCGGCGATGTGAAGTCGCAGTACGACCGGCTCGTCACTCGCTATGGCCCGGACGGCCTCGCCGGGGTCAATGGCCGCTCGTGCCAGCAGTGCCGGACGAGCATCACGGAGCAGCAGCGCGCGGAACTCTTCAACGGCAAATTCATCTGCTGTCCCAACTGCGGCCGGGGTCTGTACGTCGCCGCGTGAAGGCAATCCTCTGGCACGCCGGTTGCACTCTTCACGGGTGCGACCACACCCCGAGGAGTCCGCGCCATGTCCACCAAGTCCATCACCCGCTCCATGACCGTCGGCGTCTTCCGGACGCGCGACCAAGCCCAGCAAGCCGTCGCCGCCCTCCGGCAATTCGGCTTCACCGACGACTTGATCGGCATCGTCGCCAAGCACGACGGTTCCGAAAGCTTCGGCATCGACAACGATCCTACGCACAGCCGCTGGGAAGAGGGCACCGCCATCGGGGCGGCCACCGGCGCCGCGGCGGGTGTCGGCCTCGGCCTCGCGGTCGTCGCCGGCCTCATGACTCCCGTCGGGCCGCTCATCGCGGGGGGCGCCCTCATGGGTCTCCTCGCCAGCGCGGGAACCGGTGCGACCATCGGCACGCTCTTCGGCGGCCTCATCGGCCTCGGCATCTCGGAAGAAGACGCCACCTTCTACGAAAGCGAAATCCAGAACGGCCGCTACCTCGTGACGGTCGAAGCGGGCAAGCGCTCGGCCGATGCGGAAGCGGTCTTCGAGCGCTACGAAGGGTACAACCGCCTGACGGCGGACGCGATTCCGTCATCGCGGGTCGAAGCGCAGGAGCCGGCTCACCACCGTTCGCACGACATGGGCCGCAGCTCCGGGACGGACCGCCCCGTCTATCCTTGATCTCGCAGTTACCATCCGGCAACCATCACCTTGCCACCCGCACGGGTGGCGAGGGCGCGCCAAGCCCCGAGATCGATCCCGTCCGGGATAAACCGCACACTCCCATCGCAGAAGAGCACTTCCACTCCGCCCGTGTGCCGGCTCCGCGCGGCCAACCGCCCCTTCTGCTGAGTCGCGTTCGTGCAGTCCGAAACGGCGGGATTCGGCGCGTCCGCGTGGTTGTACAGGGTGTTGCCGTAGTTGCCGAGGATCCACTTCGCCCCGCGTTCGACGTTGCGGATGCCCTCTACCAAGGAACATGCGATCGGCGTGGGATCGGTCGAACCGGGGAGTTCGATCATCACCCGCGCGGCATCGTCGCCGCCGAGCGGACGTTCCGAGAACGCTGCGGTGTTCGAAGTGCCATCGGTGATGTCCGTGAGACGCACGCTCGAATCGAGGAAGAAGACGCCATCGGCATTGACCAAGCTGCCGGACAGGATGGTGCCGCTGCCGGTATTCGCGACGTAGTCGGTACCGCCGTATGGCGACCTCGACACGCGGCCGCCTGCGGGATCGGCCGGGCACTGGAACACCTTGAGCGCGGCGGATGCGGCCGGGAAGGTGGTGGCGCCATCGTAGACAGTCGCGGGCGGGACCATGTACGTGGCCGGGGCCGAAGTGGTGTCGATGGTGCGGCCGAGGGAATCCTGTTCGAGGTGCGGCAGGAGATAGGCGTGGGCCGAAAAGATGCGCGGTGCCGGCGCACCACGCCCGGCGGGCAACTTCCCCGTCGCGTCGTGGTGGTTATGGAGTGCGAGGCCGATCTGCTTCAAGTTGTTCGCGCAGGACAGCCGCGCCGCGGCGGAGCGCACCTTCTGCACGGCCGGAAGCAGTAGGCCGATCAGAGTCGCGATGATGGCGACGACGACGAGCAGTTCGATCAGGGTGAATGCACTCCGCTTCGCCACTGCTACTCCCCCATTTTCAGACCCTTCAAGCCGCATTCCAGCCGGATGCGATTCGCTTCCTGCCAGAGCTTCGGGTCGGTCTGGAGGAAGTCGATCAGGTTCGCAGTGGTCGTTCCCAACAACTCTGCGGCCGTGCTGACTTGACCCGCAGTCGCGGTCAGCACATCGAGGATGATGCCGACGGCCGGCCAGAAGCGCGGATCGCGGACGCCGACGTGCAATCGCCCCTCGCCATCGCGCGCCGGGGCGAACTCGGGGTGAACCGCGAGCGATTCCGCAGTGAGCAGCTCGGCGGGAAGCGGATCGCGCCAGTGGAGGTAGATCGCCTGCCGCATTCGCACGAGGGCCTTCGCCTTGTTCGCGTGCTGGCTGCGGCTCTCCTCGGCGATCACGATGATTCCGGTCGGAGCGTGGCGCAGCCGGACGGCGGAACTCGTCTTGTTCCGCTTCTGACCGCCGGGGCCGCTGGCGCGGTAGGTATCGACATCGCACTGCGAAAGGAGAACCGCATCGCTGAGGCCGGCCCAAGCGATGCGGGGTCGAACGACGAGAGTGGTCTCGGACATTGAAGTGACCCGTCTGACATCTGTCGTCTGATGTCTGATATCTATTTTTCACCGGACAGATATCAGACTTCAGACG
>JAYVTJ010001048.1:0-1676 GCA_043774415.1 Fimbriiglobus sp.
AAGGCCTACCGGAGGATCTTAAACGGGCGATCCGACCGAATCTGCCGAGAATCGATGGGAATCGCCGCGTAAACGACGCGGGGGAGAGATTACACCCGCGTACACCTTCGGCGGGCCGGCGGCTCGATCGTCCGGGTACTTTTCCTTCACCACGACCGCACCGGTCGGCATCGCCTTGCCCGCCCGGAAGGCGCCGATCGCCTCCGGGCTGACGCGCACGACCATGGAATGATTCGCATGAGGTCCGTGCTTCGCCTCCGAATCAAAAGTGCTCGGCGAAAACGGGGCACAGGCCACGGCGGCAGCGGGAGACACCGGAATCGGCCTGTCGTAGGCGCTCGGCCACTTTGCGAAGACCGACGGTTCGACCAAGCCCGGCTCGACGGGAACGACTTGCGAAACCACCGGCTGAGCACTCGATTCCGGCGGAGTCGTCGAGGTGCACGCCGTGAGGCCGATCAGGAAAGCGCCGAAGGACACGCAGCGTAGGCTTGGCCATTTCATCGGTTCGACTCCATTCGCGAAGGTTGCCGCGCCCGTGATTCTATCCCATCCGCCGCAGTTCTACATGGAACCGACTGGGCGCTCTGGGAAAGATCCTCGCGATTCCGACAACTTCCCCTTCACCCGCCAACCGACTTTGCTATTACCCGGCGGGGAATGTCAGAATGCCCTCGGAAGACGGGGGCGATCTCGCAGGGGGGAATCCGATGGACGCGACCAAACCGCGCTTGGGCCGGGGCCTCGATGCCCTGCTCGGAACGATGGGCCAGAACGGGACACTGCCGGCCACGGCGACCGTGAACCTCGACAAAATCCACCAGAATCCGTTCCAGCCGCGGAAGCGGTTCGACGACGACGAACTGCTCCAGCTCGCCACGAGCATCAAGGAGCACGGCGTCCTGCAGCCCGTCGTCGTGCGCGCCCAGACCGACGGCCACTACCAGCTCATCGCCGGCGAGCGCCGGGTGAGGGCCGCGGGCGTCGCCGGCCTCACGGCCGTGCCGGTTCACGTCGTCGATTTCAACGACCAGCAGATCCAAGAAGCGGCGCTCGTCGAGAACATCCAGCGCACCGACCTCAATGCCATCGAGAAGGCCCAGGGCTTCCGCGACTACCTCAACCGGTTCAGCATCGGCCAGGAGCAACTCGCGAACAAGCTCGGCATGGATCGCACCACCATCAGCAACCTGCTCGGGCTGCTCAACCTCGCCGCGGAAGTGCAGGACGCCGTCCGTCTCGGGCAGATCACGCTCGGCCACGCCAAGGTGCTGAAGGGCATCCCCGATCACGCCCGGCAGGTCGAACTCACCAAGGAGACGATCCTCAAGAACCTCTCCGTACACGCGCTCGATCTGATCGTGAAAACGGTGAAGCAGCATGTCCCCGGCGCCAAGCCCGCGAAGCTGCCCGCCGAGAAGACGGCCCACGTGACGGGCCTGGAGAACGAGCTGCGCCAGCGCCTGTCGACGCGGGTCGAGATCCAGGTGAAGGCGAAGGAGAAGGGGCAGTTCGTCATCGGCTTCGAGACGAACGACGACTTCGAACGCATCCTCGAAGCGCTGCGGAAATAGACGCGGCCGCCGACCCGGCGACTCAAATGAATGTCCTCAGCGAGCGAACAACTCAGAAGCCGGCCGTCGGGCCTTTCGTAGGGCGTGGTCGAGTCCGCGAGA
>JAYVTJ010001049.1:0-5522 GCA_043774415.1 Fimbriiglobus sp.
CCCGTCTTCCGGTCGCCGATGATCAGTTCGCGTTGGCCCCGGCCGATGGGGGTCATGGCGTCGATGGCCTTGATTCCGGTCTGCAGCGGCACCTTCACCGGCTGGCGCTCCTGGACACCGGGGGCGACCGATTCGACGAGGCGCGTGCGCTTCGTGAGGATCGGGCCTTTGCCGTCCACGGGGTTGCCGAGCGGATCGACGACGCGGCCGACCATCTCGGGGCCGACGGGCACCGAGAGCAGCGTGCCGGTGGTGCGGACTTCCATCCCCTCGCGGACTTTGAGGTAGTCCCCGAGGATGATGACGGAGACGGAGGTCTCTTCCAAGTTGAAGGCGAGGCCGCGGACGCCGGCTTGAGGGAAGTCGACGAGTTCGCCGGCCATGACCTCGGAGAGGCCGTAGACGCGGGCGATGCCGTCGCCGACCTCGAGCACGCGGCCCGTCGCCTTGACGTCGACCGACTGGCCGAAGCCTTCGATCTGGGCCGTGAGGACCGAGGCGATCTCGGAGACGTTCGGTTTAAAGGACATGGCTGCCACTCGTCATCAGGTGGGTGCGGAGGGTTTCGAGCCGGGAGCGGACCGACGTGTCGTAGACGCGGTCGCCGATCTGGACAACGAGGCCGCCGAGCAGTTCGGGCTCGACGGTCACGGCCAGGATCGGCTCTTGTTTCAGGGTCGTCGCCAGCGTGGATCGCAGGCTCTCGAGCTGGGAATCGTTCAGCGGCGACGCGGTGCGCACCTTGATGCGGATGCGGTTCGCCTGCACGTCCCGGAGGGCGGCGTACGCGGCGGCGATGTCGCGGATCAGCCCGAGTCGGCCGTTCTGGTTCAGCACGCCGAGGAACTTCTTGAAGAGGTCCGAAGCGTTCTTGTCGAAGGCCGTCCCGATGATCGGCTGCTTGGCCGCGCGGCTGATCGCGGCCGAGTCGAGGAAGGCGACGATCTCGGGGTTCGGCTTCAGCACGCCGTCGGCCACAGCCGTGAGTTCGTCACCGATAGTGTCGGCGAGTTTGGCGTTGGTCGCCGTCGCCAGCAGCGCTTCGGCGTAGACGCGCGCCAGCCGGGCCTTGTTGCCCGTGGCTTCGCGGAGCGTGTCGTCGGCTTGGGTGTCGGGCATGGTGAATCTCGGAACCCGAGCGGTGGGCGTAAGCCCTCCGTGGAATTCAGGCTGAGGGTCGTTCGCAGTCACGGAGGGCTGACGCCCACCGCTCCGTGGGGCAAATTCACGCCTTCGTGACGGTCTTCTTCAATTCGTCCAGCGACTCCGCAAGCAACCGGCTGTGGTCGTCCGCCGTGATGCTCCGACGCACGGCCTTCGTGCTCATCATCGACGCCAGTTGGATCGCCTGCGATTGGATCTCGGAGAGCGCCTGCTGCTTGGCCGTCTCGATGTCCGCGAGCGCCCGCTTCCGCTCGGCCGTCGCCTCGGCGACACCGGCTTCCTTCTCCTTCACGCGGAGGGCATCCGCGTCGCGGCGGGCTTCGTCCATCATGGCGCGGATCTTGTCCTGCCCCACGGCCATCTCGGCTTTCAACTGCTCGCGGATCGATTCGGATTCTTTCTTCGCGAGCACGGCTTCGTCGCGCGCCGCGGTGATGACCGCTTCGCGCTTCGCCAGCCCTTCCGAAATCTTGGGCCAGGCGAACCACGAGAGGATGAAGAAGAGCAGGCCGAAGACGATCAGCGTGAAGATGCAGAGGTCGTAGCGCTCGAGCGCCATGAAGCTCAGGCCTTCCTTCTTCTCGCCGGCGTGGGCGTCCGCGGCCGTCGCATGGGCGTCCCCCTTGACGACCGGCTTCGCTTCCATCGCGTCGTTGTGGGCGAAGGCGGGCCGGGCGAGCGCGAACAGGCCGAAGGCCGCGGCGAGCGCGAGGATTGCAAATCGCATGGTAGCACCTCCGTTCCGGGCGGGGAGTCGCCCCATCACTACTTGATGAACAGGGTGACGAGGCAGAGGACGAGGCTGATGATCCCGGCCCCTTCGACGAGGCCCGCGATGATGAACATCGCGCCCTGGATGGCCCCGGCCTGCTCCGGCTGGCGGGCGATCCCGCTGAGCGCGGCGAACCCGACGAGGCCCAGGCCGATGCCGATGCCGACGACGCTCAGACCCATGCCGATGGCGGCGGTGGGCCCGCTGCCTTCGACGGCCGAAGCCGGGCTGGCGGCGAACAGGAGCATCGCGAGGGCGAAGAGGAGGACGAACGACTGACGCATGGCAGAGACCCTTTCGGTGTGGTGAGCTTCGGAACGCTAGTGGGCGGGGTGTTTGGCCAGCCCGATGAAGATCGCCGCGAGGAACGTGAACACGAACGCCTGCAGCCCCGCGATGAAAAGCTCCAGCAGGGAGAGCAGCGTGACGAGGATCACGCTGAAGATCGAGACCGGCCAGTACATCCAGTCTTCGGCGATCGAGATCTTGTAATCGGGGTCGGCGACCAGCTTGATGAAGAACAGGACCATGAACAGCACGGTGTGCCCGGCCAGCATATTGGCGAACAATCGCACGGCCAGCACGAAGGTGCGGATGAACGCCGTCATGTATTCGAGGATCGCCATCGACACCTGCAGGACCTTCCCGAAGATCTGCATCCCGACTCCGCCTTCGAGGTGGATATGCGGGATGAACGTCTTCAGATAGCCGCCGAACCCGTTTTCCCGGACGCCCGAGACGTGCGTCACGCCGAAGACGATCAGCGCCAGCGCGCCGGTCACGTAGATGTGCGCGGTGGGCGACGGCAGGAACGGGATCATCCCGAACAGGTTGCAGAGGAAGATGAACAGGAAGAGCGTACTCAGGAACGGCAGGTACTTGTCGCCGTCGTGCACGCCGATGCCGGGCCGGGCGATCTTATCGCGCACGAAGAAGAGCAGCGCTTCGACGGCGTTCCAGAGCTTCCCCTTCGGCGGTTGGCCGCTCTTGATCTTGTTGGCCACCCAGAGCACGAGGCCGCCGACGATCAGCGCCACCACGACCATAATGATCGGGAATTTCGTGATGTGCAGGTACTCGGCCACTTTGCCGGGCAGGTGGATGCCGAAGCCGATCGACTCGAAAATGTGGAAGTGCTCGGCGTCGACGACGTGCTCGAACGGATCGATCGCCTTGGTGCCGGGCGCGGCCGCGGGTGCGGCCGAGGCGAAGATCGTGGGGAGCATACGTCATCCTTTCCGGGTTTCGGCGGTCGCCGCCTTCGGCAGCCGCCGCGCCAGCAGGGCCATTTCCGCGATCAGAGTCACCAAATACGCCGCGAGAACCCACATCCAGAATGCGATCTTATCGTCCTGCTCGGCGTTCCAACCGCCGAGGGCCGTGAAGGCGATCGCCGCTCCGCCGAGGCCGACGACCGACCGCAGTGCCAATCCGAAAACCATCGCTCCGAGCGCTCCGGCCGGACCGCGCTTCAGAAGCTTCAGGGCGAGCCAGTAGCTCGCCGCCGCTGAAGTCCCGCAGAGGATCACGCCGCAGGCGGCACCGGCCGCATGCCATTCGCTCGCCGTCACGGTCGGCTCCGGGCTTTCGCCCACTTCGACAGGTGCCACATCGCGAGTGCCAACCCGGTGACCGTGAGCAGCACCGTGAACAGCGGCAGCGATCCGATCAGGTAGTCGAGCAGGATACCGGCGAGCGTGGAACCGACCATTTCGGAGCCGATTCCGGCCATCGCGACGGCGGTGTTTCCCTTCTTTCCCGGCAGCTCGTCGGGCATTCTCGCATCCCGAAGGCTCGTTTGCAGCGGTGTGGGCGTAGAATTCACCCGTCGAGTTCTATTGTGGAAAAGCGGGCGAATGCGGCAATGGGCGTCTCGTGAATTATTTCACAAGCCTACTTCCCCAGCGCCACTTGCCTGAGGGTTGGGCAAAAAGACGATAACTTCGATCCCTTTGGCGCATCCGACCTCCGGAGGCGAAAAAATCGGCAAACCTCCCGCCGGTTGCCCAAGTCGCGTTGACAGGGTACCGCCCTTTTCTTTAGACTGTGTATAGATTTGGGGAAAGTGACCACTCCGGTGGCGCTTTTTCCACCGCGACCCCGTCCGCCGGCCGGTCGCTCGAACTCGGGATGGATCCCACCTCCACCACCGCACGACGCATCCCGCTTCTGGCCTCGCCGACCTCCGCCTGCCATCCGTGGCCCGAGCGGGGGGGAGTTTCCTCCGATGCCGACGAAAACGCCCGCGAAAAAGGCTCCTCCCGTCCGCCCCGCCAAGGTGGCCTCGAAGCCCCGGGCCAAAGCTCCGGCGAAGCCGGCGCCGACTCTGTTCCGCAAGGCGCTCCCCAAGCCGGCCGCGAAGCCGGCGCGCCCCGCCCCGACGAAAACTCCTGCGAGCTTGCCGATCTCGAAATCCGTCCCCGTCGCCACCAAGCCCGTGCCGAAGCCGGCCCCTATCGCCGCCAAGCCCGCGCCGAAGCCGCTGCCCGCGCCGAAGCCCGTCGCCGCGAAGCCGATCCCGAAGCCGCTGCCGCTTCCGCCCCGGCCGCTCTTTAACCTGCCGCCGCGACCGAGCACCAACGGCAGCGCACCGCATAAGCCGCTGATCCCGATCATGACGGCGAAGGTGATGCCGAAGCCCGAAGTGAAGCCGGTGAAGGTCGAATCGACGATTCCGGCCGAGAAGGATCTCTCGGTGAAGAACAAGCCGGGCCACACGAAGGACCGCATCGTCCTGATGGTGCCCGATCCGTTCTGGCTCCACTGCTACTGGGAACTCTCGCTGCAATCGGTCCAGCGCGCCGAAGCGGCCCTCGGCCAGGATTGGCACGGCGCCAAGCCGATCATCCGCCTGTTCGATGTGACTTCGCAAGACACCACGAGCACCTCGGAAACCCCCGTCCGCGACATCGTCGTCCACGGCGGGTGCAGCCACTGGTACATCGACGTGCCGCAGCCGCCGCGCACTTACCGCGCCGACATCGGCTACATCTCGAAGCGCGGCCAGTTCTACGTGCTGGCGCGCTCGAACGTGGTGACGCCGCCGAAGAACGGCGCCGCCGAAAGCCTCGAAGACAACTGGGCCGCCGAGATGGATCCGGCGAAGGCCGACCGTGTGCTGGCGATGTCGAACGGCTTCGAAGCCCCAGCCGGACCGACGCAGCTCAAGGAACTCTTCGACGAGCAGTTCCGCCGGCCGATGAAAGAAGGCTCCTTCGGCACCGGGGCCGCGCCGGGCAAGCTGAAGAAATTCCACTTCGAACTCGACGCCGAGCTGGTGGTGTTCGGCAAGACCGACCCCACGGCGACGGTGACACTGCAGAACGAACCGGTGAAGCTGCGCCCGGACGGCTCGTTCACGATGCGATTCAGCCTGCCCGACAGCCGGCAGATCATCCCCGCCGTCGCGACGAGTTCGGACGGCTTGGAAGAGCAGACGATCGTCCTCGCGGTGGAGCGCAACATCAAGCGGCTGGATCCGATGGTCCACGATTTGTACGGCGAGCAGTGAGATCATGTTGGCGAGCGGCACGGCGTGAGCGTGCCGTGGTTGCAAAGATCGCGTGTGCAAGGGATTGATGGAAGT
>JAYVTJ010001050.1:0-2998 GCA_043774415.1 Fimbriiglobus sp.
TCGGCTTCACGGTGAAGCCACCGGCCGAAGCGGCGGGCCTCGACCTGAGCCAGCACAACGAGACGGGCTTCGACATGGGGCCGGACGTCGATGCGGGTGCGGCCGTGATCCCCAAGGCGGCGAACATGCCGCCGGCGATGGCCGGGAAGACGAAGCGGTTCACGGTGGTGGTCGAAGGCGTGGCCGCGAAGGATCTGCACAAGGTCTGGGAGGAACTCTGCAAGCCGAAAGAATCGGAGCCGAGCAAGGACTTCGCGGCGATTTACCCGTATCTGACGACGGTGAAGGGGAACGTCCTCCGCTTCCGCGGCGGCGACCCCATCGCGATGAAGGACAAGGTGAAAGCCCTGTTCGAGAGCGAACTCGACACAACCGTGCAGACGCACGTCGAACAGGGTTGAGCCTTCCACGCCCCCAAAGCGCCCGCCGCACCTTCCGCGGCGGGCGATTCCTTCCCCCACCTTCCTCCCTCATCGAAACCCCATGAAACTGATCGTCGCCATCATCCGCCCCGAAAAGCTCGACGAGGTGCAGCAGGCCCTCGCCGAACGCGATGTCTACCTGATGACCGTGACCGATGTGCGCGGCTGCGGCCGGCAGCGCGGGTACACCGAAGTCTACCGGGGCCAAGAGGTGCAGACGCGCCTCATCCCGAAGCTGAAGATCGAAATCGCGGTGAACGAAGCGTTCGTGGAAGCGACCGTCGAAGCGATCGTGCACGCGGCCCGCAGCAGCGGCACCGGCGCCATCGGCGACGGCAAGATCTTCGTGCTCGCGCTGGAAGACGCCGTCCGCATCCGCACGGGCGAGAGCGGTACCGCCGCGATCGGACCCTGATTGAAGAAGTGCGGAATTGGGAATGCGGAGTTCGGAGTGAAGAACGAAGAAGGTCTTCTTCAGATTCCGCACTCCGCACTCCGCACTTCTACATGTCCACTCGTTCCGTCGAGAACGTCAGCCGCATCTGGACCGTGCCGATTTGGATCACATCGTTGGGCTGGAGGACGCGTTGCTGGCCGGGGAAGAGCCGGGTGCGGTTGACGAATGTGCCGTTCAGACTGTTCATGTCTTCGATCATCGCGATGCGGCCGTCGAACTGGATGCAGGTGTGCTGCCGGGAGGTCCAGACGCGCTCGACCGGCTCCTGGCTCGTCAGGTCGATGTCCACGGGCTGATTCACCGTCCGACCGAGCAGATTCTTCCCTTCCAGCACGGTGTAGATCACGCCGACCTTTTCGCCTCGGATCACCTCGAGCTTCGGCTTCACGAGGATGCGCGTGCCGGGCGGCGGCGTCGCCCGATCTGAGGCCGTATCGCTGCTGAGCGCGGGTTTCGTCGGCGCGTCGAAGCAGCCGGGAGTGCCGCGGTACGCGTCCGAGGTTTTGAGACTGCCCGAGGGTCGTGTGAGGATCGAGGGCGATGTCTCGGAGCGGGGCGTTCCGCCGCCGTCGTACAGGGTTGCGTGCACGGGGCGGGAATCGGCGGTCGCCGTGGCGACGCCGTTCTCGCGGAATTTGAACTTGCCGCAGCGGGTGCAGGCGGCCGTGCCGTTCGGATTCACGAAGAGGCAGATCGGGCAGATATTCATGGCATCACCATCGAAGCCGGGGCCTCATCGGACGGGGATCATGATGAGGATGCCGAAGCATGGCACACTCCCGGCCGCGGTGTCGAGCGGATCGGATTTGTGCGGGAGGGGCTTCCGAATTTCCTCACGGACTCTCCGACAGGTGATTCGCGATCCTTCACACCGCTCTGCTAACAAAGGCCCCATTTTCTTCGCACTCGTTCTTCGCACTCGCCGAAACTTACGACTCCGACAGAAGCACGACCAAGCCGTAGGCCGCGACCGAGAGGGGCGCGCCCGAAGGGACGACAGCCCCGGAATTCTCGGCGGAAAAATCGTCGGGGCTGTCCGCGGCCGTGTCGATGAGCCGCCGCCAGCGCCGGCCGGTGGGCGATTTCGGCACTGCGATCACATCGCCCGTGGCCGCGCCGTTCATCGCCACGAGGAAATCCCGGTCGGGCTGGCCGAGGAGCAGATCGTCGCGGCCGTGGAAGCGGCCGTCGAGGGTGTAGACGAGCAGTTGCGATGCGACGCCGAAGTCGGGGAGGTCGGGCGAAGTGCCGTGCCAGCGGATATCGGCCGTCAGCGGCGTCAGTTCCCCGCGCAGGAAGGATGTGCGCCGCAGTACCGGATGGCGGCGGCGCAGCCAGATGAGTTCGCGCACGAAGTGCAGGAACCCGGAGTTTGCTTCGCCGAGGCTCCAGTCGATCCAGGACAGCTCGTTGTCTTGGCACCAGGCGTTGTTGTTCCCCCCCTGTGTGCGGAGGTGTTCGTCGCCGGCGAGGATCATCGGCACGCCCTGCGCCAGCAGCAGCGTCGCGATCAGGCTCTTGGCCCGTCGTTCCCGCAACTCGCGGATGGCCGGCTTCTTCGTCGGCCCTTCGACCCCGCTGTTCCACGAGCAGTTGTCGCCGTGACCGTCGCGGTTCCCTTCGCCGTTGGCCTCGTTGTGCTTCTCGTTGTAGCTCACGAGGTCGGCGAGGGTGAAGCCGTCGTGGCAGGTGATGAAGTTGATCGACTGCCCCGGCGTTCCGCCGACGGGGGTGAAGATGTCGGCACTCCCGCAGACACGGCTCCCCATCAGGGATGCCTGTCCCGTGTCCCCTTTCCAGAACTTGCGCACGTCGTCGCGGAAGCGGTCGTTCCACTCGGCCCAGCGATTGCCGGCGGCGAACTGCCCGACTTGGTAGGCCCCGCCCGCGTCCCACGGCTCGGCGATCAACTTGGTGCCGGCCAAGATGCCGTCGTCGGCGATCATCTCGATGGCTGGGGCGTTGGCCATGACATTGCCGCGCCGGTCCCGACCGAGCACCGAGGCGAGGTCGAAGCGGAACCCGTCGACGTGCATGTCGGTCACCCAGTAGCGCAGGCAAGCCACGATGAGCTCGCGCACGACCGGGTGATTGCAGTTCATCGTGTTGCCGACGCCGG
>JAYVTJ010001051.1:0-2787 GCA_043774415.1 Fimbriiglobus sp.
AGGCGTTCACCCGCACCTACGACTTCTTGGCCTCGATCCTCCCGTACACCAACGCCACCTGGGAGAAACTCTCCATCCTGCTGAACTTCCTGGTGCCCAAGTTGCCAGCGCCCAAGGAAGAAGATTTGGCCAAGGGCATTCTCGATTCCATCGACATGGACAGCTACCGGCTCGAAAAGCAGGCGGCGAAGAAAGTCCAGTTGGCCGATGAGAATGCCGAGATCGAACCCGTTCCGGTCAGCGGAGGCGGGCGCAAAGCGGAGCCCGAACTCGACCGATTGAGCAACATCCTGAAAACGTTCAACGAGCAGTTCGGCACGCTGTTCGCCGATGGGGACCGGATCGTGACGCGGATCCAGGACGACATCGCGCCGAAGATTGCGAAGGACAAGCCGTACCAAAACGCAAAGCAGAACACTCCCGGCTCGGCCCGGATCGAGCTCGACGCGGCGCTGATGCGCGTCATCGGCCCGCTGCTGAAAGACGACACGGAGTTCTACAAGCAGTTCGTCCAGAACGAATCGTTTCGCCGATTCGTGACCGACATGGTGATCCGGGTGAATGAACAGCCCGCGGGGCCTGCTCCAGCTCCTTGATCGCTGTGGCTTCGAATGCGGGGTGGATCCTTCCTGGAAGATTCGCGACGAATTTCCGCCGTCGGCCGGTCGCCGGATCACGCGCGAAGCTCACCAGGAATGGGAAGGGCCGCTTCCGCACCAACTCGCGCAATTCAACACCCCGCCGGCACCCGCCAATTCGCTGCAGAGGAGCGGTACGATCTCGGTGCCGGGAAGGAGTTCCCCCAGAAGTCGAATGGCACGATCATCGGAGGGAATGCCGTAGATGGGCAGAAGAATCACCTGTGCTACGCGGAGGAAGTTGACGTAATTGCCGACGGCCGATGGTAGGTCCGCACTGCCGGTCTCGCAAACTGGGGAGTACGGGATCGACTCGATCCTCCATCCCATCTTTTTGAGCCAACCGGTCAGTTTCCTTCCGTACTTCGGATCGACATCGCTGTAGTCGTTGACGACGACCGTCTCTTCATCCAAGAACCGCACGACCCCGTCCGCGTGACCGATGGGATCTTCCGGTTCCTGCGGGATCACGATGAGTTCGGCCCCCTCGAACAAGTCCGTCAGCAGTGCCACAAGTTTTTCACGCTCGATCTTCGGGTTCTCGCGGAAGACTTTGTCGGTGAAGATGACGCGGTCGGAAGAGGCGACGATGTTACCGCCGTCCAGGATGATCGACGACGCGACGATCCGGTCTCGGAACGGCAATCGCTCGATGATTTCGTGACCGGTTCGGAGTCGGGGAAAACCTCGGAGGTAGTCCGGCTTGTAGCGGAACTTCACCAGTCGCTCGGCCGAAACGGGCACCGGCAAAAAGTCCCGGACCCACACATCCTTGGTTCCGGTCAGAAGGTGGGTGGGGATGCGGTGATTCTTCAGTGCCGCCGAGATTTCGGCCCAGATGCTCGGATAACGCTTCGGGAACAGCGACGAAAACCAGACTTCGCGGGTCTCCCAATCGGGGATCATGGTCGGCCCACCATACCGAGGCCCGCTTCGAGCCGAGTTCTCACCAAGTCCCTCAGTTCGTCCGGACGGATCACCCGACACTGCCCCGCCCATCCGAGAACCCAGCGCACGATTTCGTTGAGCCCGTCGACGGTGAAATTCAGGGTGACTTCTCCGTCCCGATGCCGAAGAACTTCCTGAGTCCGATGCCAAATTGTCTCGGTCACCGTTGCCGCGGCCGACCTTGAAAATCGGACTTCGATTTCGAACCGTGAGTCGCCCCGGTAGACCGCCCACGCCAGCCCGAAGTAGGTCGTGAGGTCGAACGATTCGGGAATCTCGGCCGGGATCGGCAGGAGCGCGAGTCCGGGCTCGAACCTCGGGATTCGGTACGTCCGTGGAGATTCAGCGCCTTCGCGGCGGGCGATCAAGTACCACGCCTGTTTGAGAAGGCACAGTCGGTAGGGATGCAGGGTCAAATTCACGGGGGCCGGTTCGTAGGGGCTCCGGTAGACGCCTCTCAGTTGCCGGTGATCCAACAGTGCCGTCTGAATGGTTCGAATGACGTCTTGATGCCGCCGATGATCGGCCAGCTTCAAGTCGAGAACGGCGATCAAATCCGACGCCCGTGCCAGGAGAGTTTTGTTCGGCAGGGACGCCGTCGCGGCCAGTTTTCGGGTGACGGTTTCGCTCCCGCGGCCGGGCCGAAGATCGGGCGTCTCGGCGAGCCGCGTCGCGACGGCTTGTCCGATCATTTCGTCCCGAGTCAGGGCGGGCACCGGGAAGCGGGCCTCGGAGAGGAGTCGATAACCCGTGCGGGGATCGTGGCAGACGGGGAGGCCGGCCAACTCCAGAACTTGAAGATCCCGGTAGATACTCCGGACCGAGCATTCCAACTCCGCCGCCAAGTCGCCCGCGTGCCAGGGTCCCGCGCTTTGGATGAGGGTGAGCACGTGCAGGGGCCGGGCCAGCCGCACGGACTGCCGCAACCGCCGTTCGGAATCGCTCCGCGATCGCATCGCTCACCTCCGCCGGGCAGTGTCGCCGGAGCCTCCGCCAACAGTGGGTCAATCGGCCATTCCCAAACCGATCCTCGGCCGCGTCGCGCCTTTGAAGCTCAGGTAATCGCAGAGCGCCAGCGCCGCCGTCCGTTCGGCGCGCGTCATGAAGCGGGCGCGAGACGTGAGGATGCCCCGCAATCCCGAATAGTCGAGTTCGCCGACGACGGGCTCGCTCGGCCAGAGGAATCGCTCGGCGTGCGGGA
>JAYVTJ010001052.1:0-3230 GCA_043774415.1 Fimbriiglobus sp.
CATCTCTGCGGTAAAAACTCTTCTTCTGGATCTTCGACATAAAATCCCGCGCCACGTCCTGCGAATACCTCTGCGTCGATCCCACCGATAATCGCTCGGCCCCGCTTTCCGCCGTGGAACTTTCCACGCGGACTTCGGGGCCGATTTCCGTTGCAACCGACATCGTTTTTCGGAAGTCCGCGAACCATAATTGTCTCCCGCGTGTCTCGACCTCTCATTCATTCTTCCAGGACTCGATCCATGATCTTCGCGGAACTCGGCAACGGCGAAATGCTCGGCATCGGCGGCATCGGACTCGCCGCCGTCGGCGCCGTCTTCGGCGTCATCGCCAGCATGTGGACCAAGTTCAAAGACGTGCTCTGGCGCTTCGTCAGCCTCGTGATCCGCCGCGTCGAAGTGCCGACTCAGGCCGGCCACGATGCGATCACGGCGTACCTCATCGGGAAGTACAAGCGCAGCCGCAACTACGACCGCATGTACGGCGCCGCGTGGGAATTCCAGCGCGACGGCCGCTACGGCCTCATCCCCTACGAGATCTTCGGCCACCGCACGCTGATCTTCTGGAACGGCCTCTTCCCCGTGATGTTCACGAACCAGCAGGAGAAAAAGGCCCCCAAGACCGAGAACCAGACCAACAACAACGCCACGAAGGTCTACAGCACGCTGCTCTACATCCGCGGCACCTGCGACGTGGAGGCGATTCTGCGCGAAGCCTGCGCCCAGCGCAACGCCATCTCGTGGGCGTCCGAAGCCGAGGAGAGCGAATCGAAGACGCGCTTCGTCATCCACCACGTTCCGAAGCGCGGCGACTCGGACGACGACCACGACTCCGGCAGCAACGGCCTCGCCTGGTACCAGCAGGGCACCTACCGGCTCATCGCGCACACCCCCGAGCAGCTCGGCAAGCGCCCCACGACCTCCGGCAAGGCGCTCGACAACCTGATCTTCCCGCAGCGCGTCAAAGACCTCGTGAAGGAGATCGAACTCTGGCGGAAGAGCCGCGAGTGGTACCGCGAGAAGGGCATCCCCTGGAAGCGCGGCTGGATGCTCTACGGCCCCCCCGGCACCGGCAAGACGGCCCTGGCCCGCGCCTTCGCCGAAGACATGAACATGCCGATCTACGTGTACAACCTCGCCGAAATGGGGAACCACGAGCTGATGAAGGCGTGGAGCGAGATGCAGATGAACGTCCCCTGCATCGCGCTCATCGAGGACATCGACAACGTCTTCCACGGCCGCGAGAACATCGCCCGCAAGAACTCCGGGATGTTCGGCATGATGATGCAGCCCGTCAAGAAGGACGACGACGGCCACGACGATAAGGGCCGCGGGATGCTCACGCCGCCGCTCACTTTCGACTGCCTGCTGAACTGTTTGGACGGCGTCGAGCGCTCGGACGGGATCTTCACGATCCTCTCGACGAACGACATTTCCAAGATCGACCCGGCGCTGGGCCAGCCGCGCAAGCTGCCCAACGGCGACATCGAGTTCATCAGCACGCGGCCGGGGCGGGTGGACAAGGCGGTGGAACTCGGGCCGATGGAGAACCCGGACAAGAAGAAGATGGCCCGCCGGATTCTGGGGGCCTACGAGATGCAGTACCTCGAGATGCTCCACTTCGTGGACCGCTACCCGGAAATGCTGGAGACGCCGGCGCAGTTCCAGGAGCGCTGTGCGCAGATCGCGCTGAAGTGCTTCTGGGCCGAGAAGCTCGCGGAGGAGACGATCCGCCCCACGGTGCAGCAGGTGGCGGAGGAGCTGCTGAATCCGACGATGGCGGGGTAATCTGGAAATGGGAATGAAGAAGCCCCCGGCGAGTGCCGGGGGCTTCTTGAGTTGCGGAAGGGAATTCAGCGCAGGAAGAGTGCGAGTTCGATGTAGGTGAACGGGCGGTCGAAGGGGAATCGCGCAAAACGTTCCCGGCGGGGGATATTCGGGTCATAGGCGGGAAATTTGTACGGCTTGCTTCCGAAGTCCAAGTGTGGGGGCACAGGCACTCCATTCTTTTCGTACTCTCTAAACGCTTCGATCACTTCGTGTGTAGGCTTCCAATCGCCGGGTTTGTATCTTCGGGTCGGAGGCACCTTCCCACCCGGCCGTTCCCTGATCCCGAAAGAAACGCAGTAGTCGGGTTGGCTTTTCGCCTGGAGTACATTCAAGCAAATCTGGTCGCCGGCTTTGAGGTCATCGCGGCAATAGCTGAATCCATCGGGTCCGAGCAAGTTGAACCAACCCGACGCCAGCCGATGGTGAAACGGGTAGGTCTCGACTTTGTTGTGGGTGGTGACCATGACGCTTTCTTTCGTCACCGCCAGAACCCGACACCCCACCCATTTGAAGTCGGCGACGCGCGACGACGTGAAGTCCCACTTGCCTTCGGCGGTCAAGGCGAGCAGGGTGATCGCGGCGCAGGCATGTATACCGAGAGGAGTCATGAGCGCGGTCCCGATTTCCTAGTACGGGGGAAGCTCAACCCATCGGATTCACTTCACCTTGATCTGCACGGTCGTGGCGTCGGGTTTGGACGCCCCCAATGTGGCGTCCGTCGGTGCGGGTACGTCGCCGATCACGCCTAGGACGGCTTTGATGACATCCCAGATCCGGTCCTTGGCCGGCGCCACGGTCGAGTTGGTGGGGGTCACTTTCAGCTTGGCTCCGGGTCCGAACTTGAATTTCTTATCGGTATGGATGAAGTCCCGCTCGACGGAGGCGTTCGCGCCCTCCCCCGACGCATCCAGCTCCATCTGGACCGTACCCGTGACCTTGATGTCCCCCGTCACGTCCAGTCGCCCGAACTGGTCGGCGGCGGCTCCGTCCGTGATGCTGAGCGTGCCCGTGGCGGTAACTTCCAGCTCGCCGTCGATGAAGGCGGTTTTCGCAATCGTCGGACCTCCCGTGTAGCGCGTTTTGAAGAGGCCGCTGACGACGACCGCGTTGGGCGCGATCAGTTTGGAGTTGCTGGACAGGGTGAAATCTCCCCCTACGGCCACGGCGACGGAGTAATCGTTGGCGGCGTCGACCGGGTCGGTCAGCTTCATGGTGACACCGGTTTCGAGCCATATGGACCCTTCCGCTACCAGTTTTGTGGCGCCCTCGTAATCGCCCACAAACTTGCAATAGCCTCCCACCTTAGCCAAGAATATCGTGTAGGGTTTTCCGGCATTGTGCGCGAGCAGCTGGCTGAAGCCGACTTTCGATGTCTGGTACGGGAGGCCCGAGCGAGGATCGAG
>JAYVTJ010001053.1:0-4165 GCA_043774415.1 Fimbriiglobus sp.
GTCGTCGAGCGCCTTCGCCGAGAGGTCGGTGAGGTAGGCTTCCTCCCACGTCTCCTTGAGGCGCGCGAAGGCGAGCTGCATGCTGCTGACGTGCGGGACGACCTCGAAGTGCTCGGGGCCGACTTTCTCGCAGAGGTAGCGGGCGGTGCCGTAGAAGAGGGGATCGCCGACCGCGGCGACGGCCATGCGCCGCTTGCCGAGGTTGCTCCGCATCGTCTCGACGATCACGGGGAGGTCGGTGCCGATGCGGACGCGCTCGGCATCGAGTTCGGGGAGGAGCTTCAGCGCGGCCTCGGAACCGAAGAGGAGTTCGGCGCCGCGGAGCCACTCGGCGGAGCGTGCCGAGAGTCCGGCGAGGCCGTCCGGCCCGATGCCGACGATGGGGATTTTCGGGTGTTCCATAGTGGAGGTGTTATAGGGCGAATCGGTGCGGAATCTCAACTCTCGGTCATCATGACTTCGAGTTGGGCGGCTGTGAGGAAGAGTCGATAGGGGTGTCCCGGAAGCTCTGAAAAGTCGAAGTGCCGGTAGAAGGACTTGGAGGAGTCGTCGACGCAATCGAGGATGACGGCGATGAACGCGAAAGTCTGCCCGGCATCGTAGCAGTCGCGCAGGGCCTGCGCGAGCAGCGACCGCCCCAATCCCTGCCCGTGGCGATCCGCCGCCACGCCGAGCCACGCGATCACGGCGACCGGCAGCATCCGGCGCGGGAGTTTCTTGGCGGCCTCCTGCGGGAGATCGCCGAAGTCGACCTGCCCCGTGGCCAGCGTGTAGTAGCCGGCGATGGCCCCGGCTCCGTCGAGGAGAACTTTGGTCGCCGACAGGTGCTTGTCCTGATTCTGAAGCGCTTTGGTCGCCAGCCAATCGTCCACTTGGGCTTGCCCGCTGGCGAACGCCTTGCGGGGATGCTCGCGGAGCAAACGTTCGAGGCGGCATCCGTCCGGGAATCGGACCCCGTTCACGCTTCGCCCCGCATGAGCTTCCCGAGCCTCTTCTGCGATGGGGTCAGCTCGGAGGGCCGGTCGAGCGCGATCCAGAATGCGAGCTGTTCATCGGGGGTCATCGAGATCGTCTGTTCGCCGGCCGCACCGACCTCCCTGCGGGCCTGCGAGACGGTGACTTGGCGGACGTAGTCGCTCATGCTGATCCGCCGCAACTCGGCCGCGCGGGCGAGTACGTCTTTGCTGGCCTGATCCAAGCGGACCATCAGAGGGCTGGCGGATCGGGTCTTCGACATCGATAATATCTCCTTCGAGATAGTGTATCGCGTTCGGCAATACAGATCAAGATCTCGCGTACCAACGCCAAACGCCGCGGAGATTTCCCCCCGCGGCGTCGCCGGCCGAACCCGAGATCGCTTCCAATCCCGGTCACGGCAGTTCCACTTTGTCCTGCGCGGCCTTCTCCCGCAGCTGTTTCATGCCGCGCACGTTGATCTGCCGCACGCGCTCCTTCGTGATGCCGAAGTGCTGGCCGATCTGCTCCAGCGTCATCTCGGCCGAGCCGTCGATGCCCGTCCGCATCCGGATCACTTCGCGCGTCCGCGGATCGAGCGCCTGCAGCAGCCGGGCGACCCGGTTCTTCGCCATCTCCGCCGAGGCGAGGAGCTCCTGTTCGTCGGTGTGGACGTCCGCCTTGGCGTCGAACAGTTCGTCG
Source organism: Fimbriiglobus sp. (assembly GCA_043774415.1). Classification (GTDB taxonomy): domain Bacteria; phylum Planctomycetota; class Planctomycetia; order Gemmatales; family Gemmataceae; genus JALHQU01. The sequence continues at coordinate 1,657 of JAYVTJ010001053.1, forward strand.
TGGCCCGTCATGAAGCGCTGCTTGCGGGTGTTCTCGTCCGGGATGCTCCGGGCGTAGTTCTTCACGATGGCCCATGTGGCGTACGTGCTGAACTTGAAACCGCGGCCGTAGTCGAACTTCTCGACGGCCCGCATCAGAGAGATGTGAGCGTCCGATTTCAGCTCGTCCAAGTTCTGGCCGATCTGCAAGTGCTTCGAGGCCGAGTTGTGGACGAGCCGCAGGTTGCACTCGATGAGCAGATCGCGGCAGACCTTGATCTGCTCGGTCAGCGCTTCGATCTTGTGGAGGTCCTGCACCCGGACTCGGCTCGGGTCGAGGCCGTCCTGGAGCTTGTGCAGCTTGTGCTTGAGGAAGTTCATCTTGCGGAACAGGTGCGCCTCCTGGGCCTTCGCGAGCAGCGGTCGCTCGTAGAGGTACGTCATGTTCGGATCGACGTCCTTCGGGGCCCGCATCGTCCGGATCTTCTCTTCGAACTCCTCGTGGTCGGGGATCGGCTGGAGCATGATCGGCTCCAGGATCGGATCGTCGAACTCGGGGTTGTAGATGTAATCGACGGGCGTCCGGATGAGCTGCTCCGCGCGCACCTCGTTGATGACCCGGTACATGCTCGACCGGGTCCGTCCGAATCGCTTGGCGATGAGGTCCACGGGTTTCCCCTCCTGGTAGTCGTTGAAGATTTTGGCCTTCGAGTCGGTATTGAGCGGCGCCCCGAGTCGGGGGAAGACCGCGTGATCCGGGTGGGCCCGGTCGAAATTCTTGATCGTGTAGCGCACGGCTTCCGCCGAGCGGCCGAACTGCTCGGCCAACTTCCGGGATACCTCGGTCAGACTCCCCCCTGTCAGCGCCATCTTGCGGGCCGTCAAAAGGATGTTGTCCTTTTCGATCTCCGTGAGATGGCTGAATCGCGCGCCGCGCTCGACCTGCTCGCGGTGCCCCTTGGCGAACGCTTCCACGCTCGACTGGGGGAACCCGAGGTGCTTGCGACCGTTCCGCAGCACCCGCCGGGCCGTGAGGCCGAGGAGGCGCCAGCGGCTGACGGTCTTGGTCGAGACGTTGAACTGCTTGCTCACCTCGTCGAGCGTGAGCATCGGCTCGGCGGCGAGTTCGATGGGCAGCGGCGGGAGCGAGCGCTCGACCTTCTTGATGAAGAGGGCGAGGTCGCCGGCGAGGCTGTGCCCCGCCATCCGCAGTTCGGCGTGCGTCTCGGGGCGGAAATCTGTGATCCGGAAGCAGACGAACGGGTACGGGTAGATCTTGGACGCATCGATTTCGGCGAGGAGCTTTTCGGCCTTGGCGAGCTGCTCCTGCCGGCGGAGGGCCGGCGCGAAGCGGACTTGCTGATCCGTCAGTTCGCGCATCGCGGGATAGTGGAACGTATTCACGATCGTCCTCCGCTCTGGTGCGGCTTCGAGTTCATCCGTGGGGTCGGGGTGGGCCGTCGAGTGAGGTCGGACTTCGGGACTTTCTGGTTCGGTCATCGAGTCGCTCGTCTACAATGAGACGCACTTCGGTACCGAGCTATACATAAAATTCCGACAATTCTTTCGACATTTCCTTACGGCGGGTGCCGCAAAACTAGGTCAGTAGGTCAAGCCCACCTCAGTGAGTGCCGAGAATCTCTCCGGTTCGGACACTTTCGCATCCGATTTCACGGGAAATCGCGGAAACACACGGTGAGATGCGAAAGCAAACAGGTCATCTCGGGGTGCAAGAGATAGCCAAGCAACCGGCGAGCCAATCCCGAATCGCAGCGGATTTCCGCGGGCTACCCTCGGATCACGGCTCGTAACGTCCATCCGCCGCACCAGTTCTTCGCTCCGACGCCCATCCGGATTTTTTCGGCGTGACATCCGCGAGACAATTCCCGTGCCGGATTGGCGGTATCGTGGTCGCAAATGTGCCAAGAGTTACCGAACTTAAGGCCGAATTTGCAATCCGCCGAGATTTTCCCAAGTGGCGCCTCGCGTTCGGCAATGCCGTCGGACGCGGCTCCATCCGCAGAGTTTCGCATTCGCCAATCCGACAGAATCATCGCCGCCTATCTTTCTCAACGGTCGGAGGGCCAGGTCCGTTAGAATGCGGCTGCCTCCGTCCGCCTCCGTCCTCGGATCTCCGGGAGATCGCCGTGACCCTCCGCATTCCGACGCTCGCCGCGCTGATCGGGTTCGCATCATTCGCGCCGGCCCAAGACGCCGTCCGCCTCGCCGAGAAGTTCGATGGCGCCGCACCGTACCGGGTCGAACTCAAAGTGACGATGGCCGGCAAGCTCACGATCCCCGGCGGCAAGGATCAACCCGCCTCGGTCGTCGCGCTCGATGGCAGTTCGACCGTGAGCTACGACGAGCGCCCGCTGAGTGCCGACGAACCGAAGACCGAGAAGGTGATCCGCGCTTACCGGGCAATGGAGACGAAGCGAACGCTCGGGGACAAGGAGCAGGTGGCGACGATTCGCGAGCCGGTGCGGAGGATGATCGTGCTGCGCTCCGAGAAGGGGAAGAAGGCTCCGTTC
>JAYVTJ010001054.1:0-9703 GCA_043774415.1 Fimbriiglobus sp.
CCGGATCCGCGAGCGGCGGATCGCGGCCGGGCTCACGCAGGCGGCGCTGGCCGAGAAGTGCGGACTCCACCGGACGTTCATCGGATCGGTCGAGCGCGGGGAGCGGAACGTCGCCCTGCTGAGCCTGCGCCGGATCGCCGCGTCGCTGCGGGTGCCGCCGGCAGAGTTTCTCGCGGACAGTAAGCAAGCGGCGGGATAGAGGCGATCATCACTTTTCCTATCCGCGGCTCAGAGGGGTTATCTTCACGGCGTCCTGCGTCGTACGTCCCATCTTCGCTACTGCGATTCGGCATCGCGTCGCGCCTTCCTGATCCATAGCCGAATATTTGCCCGATATGCTGATTCCGTCCGGTCGGCTCGTCATCTGTTGCCGCATACCGAGCATGATCGCAATCGATTGGAGTTTCTCCCCGATGGAAGTGCCGCTTGCCGATGGGAGATTGCTCGACTGGCACGATCACAGGCGAAGGCAAGAGCTGCCCACGATCTCGACATTGATAGGTCCGGATTCGCTCGGGCTGAGGGAATGGCGCGGCTGGAGTTCCTCTCAGCACCGTCCCGCCGCTGCCGGAGCGAATCTGAACTCGGCTGCCGCAGTTTGGTTCGAGGCGGTGAAAAAGCGAGTCGATCCGATCGGCGCCGCCATTTCGTGGATGGCGATCCGTGCGGATTCGGACGGCAGGCCCGATCCGGTCCGCATGACGCAGTTCGATTTGGATCGACGCGGCGTCCCGAATGCGAATGCCGGCCCAGTCCACTCCATCGCGTATCGAATCCTGCTCGCGGCGATCCGAGAGCAACCGTTCGATTGCGCGGGGAACCTCCGCCAACTCGGATCGATCCCATTCCTCGCCGGCCTGTGCGGGCTGATCGCGGAATCGCAGTGGCCGACGATTTTGCTAGTCGAAATCGACAGCATCGAACGGTTCGCATCGGCGATGGGCGACTTGGAACGGCTTGCGACTCTCCTCCCACGATTGCCGATCGGCATCTGCATTAGGGGTGCCATCTATGAGACGGCCGTCGCGAGTCCGACGCGGACGATGGCCTTGGCGCGCGAGGGTGAAATCCGTTTGGTCGGCGTATCGGCCGAAGTTCTGACGGACCGCCTGCGAGCCGCCGGGGTCCCGGAGCCGCTCCCGGTCGCAGCGATTCGTCATCTGGCCTCTACCGGCTTGGCACCCGAGGTCGCGGGTGCTTACGTCGACGCGGCCGCGGAGGTTCGGCAACCGGCAATTCCGCAGGACTCCGAAGATCTCCACCGCAGCGCGAGCGAGAGGTTCCTGTTCGAGCAACTGGAATCGATGGTGCAGACCGCGGGGCTATTCCGTCCGAATCGGGAATTGGAATTCTTGCACGGCAGCAGACTCGCCGAAGCCGATTTGGTCGCGCCCGACTTGAAACTGGTCATCGAAGTCGACGGCGGGTATTACCACTTGAATCCCGAACAGTACCGCCGCGATCGCCGCAAGGATCACGCTTATCAGCGCCACGGATACTGGGTGCTGCGTTTTCTGGCGGAAGATATCGTCGTCGATTTGGAAGCGATTCTGAGTACCGTCTTGGACGCCGTCGCGAGTCGCCGGCCTACCGCCGTCCCCGAGGTGGCCGCCTTTGCCTGATACCGCTCAGCCGCTGGCCGAGTTGACACTTGCCCGACTCGTCATTCCGGGCAAGAAGCCCCCGGCCCCGGGGGCCATCCGCAAAGATCTCGCCCCTCTCATCGGGGGCGGATTGACGAAGGAGCGGGTGGCTGCCGTACTGGCGGACTTGCGGTCCGAAGGATGGCTACCCGAGAAGGGGCAATCGCTGACCGAGGCGGGGCGCGCTCGCGCGCTGGTCTACCTCGGCCTCGCCGAACTCCCGTCGAAATGCAATTGGGGGACGATCCGGGCCAAGTTCTTGGTGCCGAAGGCGCTCGGTCTGACGCCGTGGTCGGATGCGGAAGTCGCGAGGGTCGGGACGACCGACAAGCTCGCAGCCCGACTGCTGAAGGCCAAGTACGCGCTCCCCGTGTCGGCCGAGGCGAACTTGACCGGCGTTCTCGAAGCGCTGGTCTGTCGGCTGCTCGGCTACCCGGCGCTCACCTCGCTGAAAGAATTGACTGCGGTGATGCTCAGCCGCGAAGCGAACGCCGAACCGGTTCTTCCCGCGAAGGATGTGACAAAGGTCGCTCCGCGCTTGCTACTCGGCGCCGTCCGGGGAGGCATCGAAAGTTATCGAGCGGTCGTTCTGAATGGGACCTTCGAGGATGTCGGCGAGACGACGCCCCTCGCGAAACCGGCACTCGCCCCACCGAAAGTTCCCCCCGAACTCCGAATCTTCGCCGGGCGTGTGACTGAAGCGGCGAGGACCTGCCCGACGGGCTGGTTCGGAGACGATCTCGTTTTCATCTCGCACGTCTGGCGGCACCTGAGATGCGATCCGGAATCCCCGGCGCTCGACCTTCCGGATTTCAAAACGAAGTTGCTCGCGGCGAACCGCGCCCGCTTGCTCACCCTCAGCCGCGCCGATCTGGTGCAGGGGATGGGCGCGGATGATGTCCGCGAATCCGAAACGTCGTACTTGAACTCCGTCTTCCACTTCATCCTGATCCCGAAGGGGACCTGATGCCCTCCGCACCCGCCGATCCCCGGCTCGCCGCCTACTGCGCCCCGACCGGGCCGGAAGTCTTCGGCGGCATCGTCCACGGCAATCAAATCTGGACGCCCGATCCGTTCGATGTGGAACTGATCCATTCGGACGCGCGCGACGCCTTCGCGAAATTGCTCGGCCGAGCCTCGTCGCCCGAGCCGCCCTCCAGCGGCAAAACGCTCCTCCTTCTGGGCGAAGGCGGAAGCGGGAAAACGCATTTGATGCGGGCCTTTTGGGCCGCCGCCCACGCCGACGGGGCGGGCTATTGCGGCTATCTGCAACTGGCGACGGAAACGGATCACTACGCCCGCTACGTCCTCTCGAAATTGCTCGATTCCCTCGAACGCCCTTACAGAGCCGGCCTCCCCGAAACCGGATTGAAGCGGCTCGCGCGGGGCGTGCTGGACGCCATCGATGTCATTCCCGCCGAGGAGCGCCAGAAGCTCTGCGAGGATTTGCTCGAACCGGCCGAAGTGGAGGAACTCGTCCACCGGCTCGCGTATTTGGCCGTCCAGGTGCCGGGATTTCAAGGCGCCGACATCAACGTGATCCGCGCGCTGCTGTTCACGCTCGCGAACGACGCGAGGATCCACGCCGCGGTGATCCAGTGGCTCCGCTGCGAAGACCTGTCGCGGCGGGACCGCGAACTCCTCGGCGATCTGGTTCCCCGGCCCCAGCCGGAGATGCCGGCGCAGACGATCCACACGCTTGGCCGGCTGATGCATTCGGTCGGAGGCGCCGCATTCGTCCTCCTGGTGGACGAGATGGAATCGACTTACGACCGGGACACCGACCGGGGCGAGCCCGGTGCCTCCCTGCGATCCGCCGTGAACACCCTGGTCGAAATCGCGGATTCGGTGCCGAATGCGATCGTCGTCCTCGGCTGCATCCACACGGTCTTCAACGATATCAAGCAGCGACTCCCCCACACGAAGCTGGACCGGCTCCTCCGCGACCCGGAGCCGATCCTCTTGGGGATGTTCCCCGCGCCGGAAGAAATCGAAGCCCTGCTCGCGCTCCGGCTGGAAGCGATCTTCCGCGCCGCGGGAGTCGAGCCCGATAGCCGCAATCGGATCGCCCCGTTTTCGAATGCCGACTTGGACGGTCTGGCCGGGTTCCGGGCCCGGGACATTTTGGACAACCTGCGGAAGCACCGCGAGTCGTGCATGCTGGCCGGCGCCTGGGTCACTCCGCGTTGGAGTTCGGCCGCATCGCTACCGCTCCCGGTTTCCGCTGCGTGGCCGCAGCGGTGGAACGATCACCTCGCGGATTTCAAAGCGCCCGATATCGACGACGAGCCGCAACTCGCCGAGCTGCTGGCCTTCGCCGTGAAATCGGTTTCGGAAGAATATCCGCCCGGCGGGGCCTTCTCCGCGAACCGCGACGACCGCTTTGTCGACGTGAGGCTGCCGGCCTCCGGTACCGCCGCCGCTCGGCTCGTACTCGCCGTCTGCAACAAGAGCACCCGCGGCGGCGGACTCGGGAATCAAATCAAGCAGGTCGCCGCCAAGGCCGGAGACCTCCCGGCGATCCTCATCCGCTCGACCGACTTTCCGAAGGACGCGAGGCAGATCGTCGCCAAGGAGATCGCGAAGCTCGTGGCGCCGGTCGGGAAGGGAAAGCGAGTTGTGGTCGCCGACGCCGACTGGCGCGCGCTCTCCGCATTCCGCGAATTCCACGCGCGGCACTGCAGCGCCGACGGCTACGTCGAATGGCGGCGAGCCGACCGCCCGCTCTCGGGACTCACGGCGCTCCGGGCCATCTTGAGTCTCGACACCCGCAAGTTCGAATCGCCGGTCGCCCCGACCGCCGCTCCGAAGCCGCCGCCGGTCGTAGAATCGTATCCGGTCCCCCCGATCACCACTCCCCCCGAACGGCCGCCGCCTTCCCCCGGGCGCGAGGGCGTCATCCACTTGGGCCGGACCCGGGCCAACTCGCCGGTCGACGCGGAAATGTCTCCGGGCGATTTTTGCCGCCACGCCGCATTCCTCGGCGGATCGGGGAGCGGAAAGACGACGGCCGCCCTCACCGTGATCGAACAGCTGCTGATGCGGGGCGTTCCGGCGGTGCTGCTCGATCGGAAGGGGGACCTCTGCCGATACGCGGATCCCGAAGCGTGGGGCGGACTCGAACCGGACGCCGCTCGGGCCGCGCGCCGGGCGCTCTTCCGAAAATCGGTCCATGCGGTCGTGTACACGCCCGGCTCCGACAGGGGCCGCCCGCTGCGGATCCCCGTCGTCCCGGACCTGGCGGGCCTCTCGACGGCCGACGTCGAACAGATGGCGCAGGCCGCCGCCGCCGGGCTGACGCAGATGATGGGTTACAACCAGAAATCGCCCGATCCCAAGGCGGTGATTTTGCAAAAGGCCATCGAAGTGCTGGGGCGATCGGGCGGCGGTCCCGTCACCGTGAAGGCGCTCCAGCAGCTCGTCTCGGACATGGACGAGTCCCTGACGAACGAGACGGACGGCTACGAAGAGAAGCACTTCAAAAAGCTCGGCCAGGATCTCCTGACGCTCGCCCACATGCACCGCCGCCTGCTCGAAGGGGGCGAGCCGCTGGACGTCGATTCCCTGCTCGGTCGCGGATCGGATGCCGCGGCGGGACGGACCCGGCTGACCATCGTCAACACGCAGTTCCTCGGCGACGATGCGACGATCGATTTCTGGGTCGCGCAGTTCCTGCTCTGCGTCGACCGCTGGCGGGCCAAGTCGCCCTCGACCGCACTCCAGGCAGTATTCTTCTTCGACGAGGCCGACAAGTACCTGCCCGCCGTCGGCAAGCCGGCCACCAAATCTCCGATGGAGGGGCTGCTGAAGCGGGCGCGCTCCGCCGGGCTCGGGATCTTCCTGGCCACGCAGAGCCCGGGGGATCTCGACTACAAGTGCCGCGATCAGGTGCTGACGTGGTTCATCGGTCGGGTAAAAGAGGCGGTGGCAACCGCCAAGTTGAAGCCGATGCTCGACCGGAAGCCGGACGCCGCCGACAAACTCGCGGGGCAGGCGGCGGGGGAGTTCTACCTTGTCCGCGAGTCGGGGGTGAATCCGATCCGCGTCGCGCTCAACCTCGTGCCGACCGAGCAGCTATCGGAAGATCGCATTTTGGCACTCGCCCGGACGGGGTAAAGGTGGGCCGGGGTCCGCTGGATTCCGCAAACCTCACGCTGGCGAATTCCAGATTTCCGCCGCTCGCGGCACCTCGGCGAGCTTCGTGACTCGCTCCGAGTCGGCAGTGTCTCGCAAGTGATCTAGGCCATTGGCATCCAGCCGGCACGCCGCACGATGACCCCGCCCGAATCACCGCCTCAGCGTCTCATAGAGCTTCGCGGGACCGAGGAGTACATCTTTGAGCCCCGCGCGAATGTCCTCGGAACCCAGGGCCTGCGTGCTCATCGCGGTGTGGGCGTCCAGGGCGCCGATGATCGCGTTCATGAGTTCGGTCCGGAGATCCGGTGAACTGGCGAACTGCTCCTTCGTATTGTTGGCCGCCTGCTGCTTCAGCGTCTCGGACTCCAGCAGCTTCCCCTTGATGACGCTGTTGACGTACACCAGTTTGTCCCCGTCGGACAACTCCCCCTCGAACAGGTCGTTCACCTTCCGGATGATCTCGTTCAGGAGCGCCTTCTCCTTCTCCTGAACCATCCCGCTTCCGGCTTCCGTGATCGGCTCCAGCTTGGGGTTGTCGCCCGCGCCGAGCGGCATCGATCGCTTGCCCAGATTCTTCAAGGTGTGGTGCGTCAGCTCCACCTTCGACAGGTCGATGCCGTCGCGCTCGCGGCCGAACTCCAGCAGGGGCAGCAGGCGCTTGAAGAAGATCGACCGCTTCTCGATCGTCGTGTTGCCGTAATCGAAGATCTGAGACAGGAACGTGTACAGCCGCAGGAACGACCCCATGTCGGCCTTGAACAGCTGGAGCGCATTCAGTTCGTTCTGAGCAGCGTCGATGCCCTTCTTGTCGTTCCCTACTTGCGCGACCCGCATTGCGTCCATCGCGGCCTTGAACTTCTTCACGAGCCGATCCGCGACCGGTTCGAGCGCGCTCACCAGTTCGCTCTGCTTCGCATTGGGCTTCAGTTCGACCGCGACGACGCGGTCCACCTCGTAATCGTCGTAGTGGCCGGCGCCGTCCAGTTTGGCCCGCAGAGTGAAGACCAGATTCGGATCGGTGACGTCGGCCAGTTCCGCCGTGGTGTGGTAGGTCTTGAATGCCGCGAGCACATCGACCGTGTCGTTCACGAAGTCGAGGACGTACGTCGTGGTCTTGCCCGGATGGGCCCGGTTCAACCGCGAGAGCGTCTGGACCGCCTGGATGCCCGCCAGCCGCTTGTCGACGTACATGCCGCACAAAAGCGGCTGATCGAAGCCGGTCTGGAACTTGTTCGCCACGAGCAGGATCTGAAATTCGTCGGTGTTGAACGCTTCGCGGATATCGCGTCCGCGGAGGTTCGGGTTCAGCGCACGGCTCGATTCGGTGAACGGGTCGGGGCCAGAGTCAGGGTCGTTCACTTCCCCCGAGAAGGCCACGAGCGTTTGGATGGCGTAGCCGCGCCCCTTGATGTACTTGTCGATCGCCAGTTGCCAGCGGATGGCTTCCTTCCGGCTCCCGACCACGACCATCGCCTTGGCCTTCCCGCCGAGTAGCGGCGCGACCAGTTCGCGGTAGTGCTCAACCACCACCTGCACCTTTTGCGCGATGTTGTACGGGTGCAGCCGCACCCACCCCATGATCCCCTTCAGGGCCGCGCTGCGTTCGACCTGTTTCTCGTCGAACTCCTCGCCGTTGTTCGCCAGCTTGAACGCCAGCTTGTAGGTCGTGTAGTTCTGGAGCACATCGAGGATGAACTTCTCCTCGATGGCCTGCCGCATCGAATAGACGTGAAACGGTGCAGGAAGGTTGTCCTTGCCCGCCGGCCGGCTAGGGTCGGGTCGCCGGCCGAAGAGCTCCATCGTCTTGGTCTTGGGCGTCGCGGTGAAGGCCACAAACGTGATGCCGTCATCGCTCGCCTTGGCCGCCATCTGCGCCGCCAGCACGTCGTCCATGCTGACTTCGCCGCCGTCGTTCAACTCCTGCAGTTCCTCGGCCGAGAGCACCGCTTTCAGTTTGGCCGCCGTATCGCCCGATTGCGAACTGTGGGCTTCGTCGGCGATGACGGCGAAGCGCTTCCCCTGAGTCGCCGCCAGCTCCCTCACCTCTTTCAGGGCGAAGGGGAACGTCTGAATCGTGCACACGACGATCTTCTTGTCGCCCGAGAGTGCCGCGGCCAGCTCCCCGCTCTTGCTCTTCCCTTCGCCCTTAATCGTTGCCACCACGCCGGTCGTGCGCTCGAAGTCGAAGATCGCATCCTGCAACTGGCTGTCGATCACGTTGCGGTCGGAGACGACGAGCACCGAGTCGAAGAGCTTCCGGTGCTCGGCATCGTGCAGGTCGGCCAGAAAGTGCGCCGACCACGCGATCGAGTTCGTTTTGCCCGAACCGGCCGAGTGCTGGATGAGGTACTTCCCGCCCGGCCCTTCCGCAAGCACGGCCGCCTGCAGCTTGCGGGTGGCGTCCAACTGGTGGAATCGCGGGAAGATGATCTTCTCGATCTGCTTCTTCTTGTCCTTCTGGGCCACCAGGTACCGGCCCAGGATTTCGAGCCAGCTGTGCCGTTCCCAGACCTGTTCCCACAGGTAGGCGGTGCGATGGCCGCCGTTCGGGTTCACGGGATTGCCGGCCGCGCCCCGGTCACCCTGGTTGAAGGGCAGGAACCGGGTCGCGGAGCCCTCCAGCTTCGTGACCATGTGCGATTCGCCGTTGCTCACCGCGAAGTGGACGAGCGCCCCGTTCGGAAACGACAGCAGCGGCTCCGTGGCTTGACCCTTCGGTTTGGGCAAGCGGTCGAAGCGGTACTGGTCGATGGCGTCGCCGACGCTCTGGGTGAAGTCGGTTTTCAGCTCTGCCGTCGCCACCGGTAGGCCGTTCATGAACAGAACCAAGTCGATGCTGTTCTCGCTCTGCAGCGAGTACCGCACCTGCCGGACGACCCGCAGCCGATTGGCGGCATAGCGCGTCAGAATCTCGGGGTTCATGGCCAATGCCGGTTTGAACTGCGCCAGCGACAGCTTCTCGCGCAAGCCGAGCAGTTCGATCCCGTGTCGAAGGACATCGAGCGTGCCGCGCTGATCGATCGAAGCCCGCAAGCGCGTCAGCAGCGTCTCGGCCGCGTTGGCGCCGTGGTTCTTGACGATGGCATCCCAGGCTTTGGGCTGGGTGGCCTGCACCCACGCCAGCACATCCTCGGGGAAGAGCGCCTTGGCCCGGTCGTACTTCGCGGCGTCGCCTTCGGCGTGCAGCCAGCCGTGGGCCGCGAGGTGCTCGCAGATCTCGACTTCGAAGTTGATTTCTCGGTGCAGGCTCATGCGACCTCCGATTTGACGAGGCCGCGCACGTCGATCTTGCCGGTGACGGCAGCCGAGATCAGGGCTGTGCGGCGTTCCAGCAGCAGGACTATGGCTCGTTCGACTTCGGCGGTCAGCGTATCGATTGCTTTGGACCGCGTTTCTGCAACGGCGATAATCTCACGTTGCTCATCAACAGGCGGGATCGGAAACCGCTCCGGAGCGATATGCTTGTTATTGATCTGCGGAACGGTCGACACATCAGCAAGCTCCTCCAACCGTCGCAATTGCAGCAAATACGCGATGTATTCTGGGACAGCTCGATTGCCAATCTTCCAGCCCATTAGGTTTGGATCAATCACTGATGGCCGACGTACGATATTCACCTTATTCATGAAGATCGCTGCGCCACGCTTTGGAAACACGATGTAGTCACAGTGTGGGCGGTACTGATCCGCGACTGCCCGATCGACAAACCAATCCCATGTCGAGATCGCGAAAGAGTCGGCAGACATCGAACCAACTTTGATGAATGGCAAATCGCCTTCGTCACGAACAGATTCTTCAGGGACTTGCTCAGAGCCAAACAGTGTACCGGGTGTAATCTCTCCCCCGCGTCGTTTACGCGGCGATTCCCATCGATTCTCGGCAGATTCGGTCGGATCGCCCGTTTAAGATCCTCCGGTAGGCCT